>CAYWUD010000001.1:0-32564 GCA_964461355.1 uncultured Pseudomonadales bacterium
TTCCCAGTTGGGAATATTGTCCAGCACCACTCCGGGCGGGAAGATGTCGTTGCGCAGGTAACCGCCCGGTTTTTCCAGCAGGGTTTCCCCCAGCCCGATCAGAGTTGCGGTCAGCCGATAACCGACCACCGCCTCGGTCCGCCCCTGCTCCTGCATCTTCTGCTGCACCAAAGTATCGATATCAAAGGGTTCCGGCTCACTGCTCCAGTAAAAGCCAAGCAGCGTCCAGGCCACCAGTACCAGTGCCACAACCCCAAGGGCAACCCGGCTGATCCAGCTGTTACCGCGAATACCTTCACGCAGATCCGCCCAGAGATCGCCCAGTCGCTCTTTCCAACGCTGTGGTTGCATCATCTTTATCCCCTCAGACGCCAACTGGCTGCCAACGTCTGTCCTGTTGTTATCACGGTTCAAGGACCGTACACCCTGTTTGCATCTTATCAGAGATCCTCGCGGCCGCGACGAAACAATACCAATGCCAACCCCGCTCGTAGCGCTCCGGCACGAGCAGGGCTGTGCCGCAGGCACGCAACGGGTACACTGACATCATTTACACCGATCAAGGGCGCTGCTGTGCTGTTTCGACTTCTGCTTTCCTGCCTTCTGTGCATCCTTACCCTGGGCAGCGTACAGGCGCGCACCGCCTTCACGGACCTGATCGGCACAGCCCGAACCAGCGACCGTTTTCTGCCGGTCGAGGAAGCCTTTCAGTTTTTCGGCTACCTCGATGCTGGCCAGGCCGTCATCTTTGCCCAGATCACGCCCGAGCATTATCTGTACAAGGAGCGTCTTCGCATCAGCAGCCAGGATCCGGCCATCACCCTGGCCGCACCGAAGCTGCCCCAAGGCGAGGAGCGCTTTGACCCGTTCCAGAACCGGCAGGTCGAAACCTATAGCGAAAGCTTTGAAATTCGCCTGCCCTATACGCCGGCCGATCGCGCCTCGTTGGATCTTGCCATCGAGTTTCAGGGCTGCGCCGAAGCGGGGCTGTGCTACCCGCCGGAGACCGCTCGCCTGACCCTGCAGAGCGATCCGATCGCCAGCCCCCGCCCAGCGACACCGAGCACTCCGGAAAATACCGACCTGCCGGCTCCAGCCTCAGAGGCGAAACCGCCCCTGAATGAAAGCGGTTTTGGTGCGCTGCTGCGCGACGCCAGCCTGCCGCTGATCCTCGGGCTCTTTTTTGTCGCCGGCCTCGGCCTGACCTTTACCCCCTGCGTACTGCCGATGGTGCCGATCCTCTCCAGCGTGATCATCGGCCAGCGCCACAGCAGCCGCACACGCATCCTCGGCCTGACCCTGACCTACGTGCTCAGCATGGCAGCAACCTTTGCCCTGGCCGGTATGCTGGTGGGCCTGTTCGGCGCCGGACTCAACCTGCAGGCCAAGCTGCAATCACCCTGGGTACTGCTACCGCTCGCCACACTGTTCGGCCTGTTCGCCCTCAGCCTGTTCGGTCTGTACGAACTGCAGCTGCCGGCAGCGCTGCGCGATCGTCTCGACCGGCTGTCGCAACGCCAGCGCGGTGGCCACTACCTCAGCGTGGCCCTGCTCGGCCTCCTTTCGAGTCTGGTGATCTCACCCTGCGTCTCCGCGCCTCTGGCCGGCGCCCTGCTGTATATCTCCACCACCGGCGATGCCCTGCTCGGCGGTCTGGCGCTCTTTGTCCTCGGTCTGGGCATGGGCGTACCGCTGCTGCTGGTCGGCACCGGTGCAGGCGCACTGCTGCCCCGCGCCGGCGCCTGGATGCAGGGTATCAAGGCGCTGTTCGGTGTACTGCTGCTGGCGATGGCGATCTGGCTGCTCGAACGGCTGCTGCCCGCAGCCATCGGCCTGCTGCTCTGGGGCAGTCTGCTGATCTGCTGCGCCGTTTATCTGGGTGCGCTCAATATTCAGGGCACCCGCGGCTGGGCCGCGCTGCGTCAGGGCCTCGGTCTGCTGCTGCTGGTCTGGGGCATTCTGCTGATCATCGGCGCCGCCCAGGGCAACCGCAATCCGCTGCAGCCGCTGCAAACGGCACAGGCACAGACGGCCCCGCAGGCGCTCGAGTTTATTCAGATCAGTACGCCCGACGCATTGGAACAGGAACTGAACCGCGCTCGCGCGCTCGGCAAACCGGCGCTGGTCGATCTGTATGCCGACTGGTGTATCGCCTGTATCCAGATGGAGCGCAACCTGTTTCCGCGCCCGGAAATCCGCGCCGAACTCGCGCGCATGCACCGCATCCGTCTGGACATCACCGCCAATACGCCCGAGCAGCAGGCGCTGCTGCAACGCTATCGTGTCTTCGGCCCGCCGGCACTGCTGTTCTTTGATGGCTCCGGCCGTGCCCTGGAAGCCCTGCACCTGCGCGGAGAACCCGACGCCGTGACCCTGTTCACACATCTGCAGGCGGCCAACAGCCGCTCCTGAAAACAGCAGCTGTCATCGAAAGACCGACGATCAAGTTGCAGAAAACCTCGAGTAACTTGCAGATAACGGTCTGTAACATGGCCGAACTGGACAGTGGAAAATCTACTGGGCAGAATCCTTGCTCTTTAACAGGTAAAAGACTATCGCTGCGAGGACCTGACCGATGGCGACCTTTCTGGTGCTGCACGGACCGAATCTGAATCTGCTCGGCACCCGCGAGCCCGAAATCTATGGCGCCACTACTCTGGCCGATATCAACCAGACCCTGACCGAGCAGGCGCTGGCGGCGGGTCATCATCTGCAGGCGCTGCAGAGCAACGCCGAGTACGAGCTGATCGACCGGATTCACGCCGCGCGTCATGAAGGGATCGATTTCATCCTGATCAATCCGGCGGCCTTTACCCACACCAGCGTTGCGCTGCGTGATGCGCTGGCCGGGGTCAAGATTCCCTTTATCGAAGTCCACCTGTCGAACGTGCATGCCCGCGAACCCTTCCGGCAGCACTCCTATTTTTCCGATATCGCTGTCGGCACCATCGTGGGTCTCGGTGCACAGGGATACGAATTAGCCCTGGCGGCTGCCTGCCGCCAACTGGAATCTCGCTAGGCCAGCCGATCCGTCGCTGTGCTTTAACCAATCGACTTACAGAGCAAAGACCATGGATATCCGTAAAGTTAAGAAACTGATTGAACTGCTGGAAGAGTCCGGTATCGACGAGCTGGAGATTCAGGAAGGCGAAGAATCCGTACGCATCAGCCGCCACTCCAACCGCGCCATGGCGGCCCAACCGGTTTACGCCGCCGCCCCGGCTCCGGTCGCAGCACCGGCTCCGGCCGCCGCTGCAGCTCCGGTTGCAGAAGCGCAGGAACCGAAACTGAGCGGCCATCAGGTACGTTCTCCGATGGTCGGCACCTACTACGCCGCCGCCAGCCCGAACTCACCGAACTTTGTCAGCGTGGGTCAGAGCGTGAAGGCCGGTGACGTCCTGTGCATCATCGAAGCGATGAAGATGATGAACCAGATCGAAGCGGACAAGTCCGGTGTCATCGAAGCAATCCTGGTCGATAACGGTCAGCCGGTCGAGTTCGACCAGCCGCTGTTCACCATCGTTTAAGGATGGGCGCCAACATGCTGGATAAAGTTCTGATTGCCAACCGAGGCGAGATTGCGCTGCGTATTCTGCGCGCCTGCCAGGAGTTGGGCATCAAGACCGTTGCGGTTCACTCCAAGGCCGATGAATCCCTGATGCACGTGCGTCTGGCCGACCAGGCGGTGTGCATCGGGCCGAACAGCCCGCTCGACAGCTACCTGAACATCCCGGCGATCATCAGTGCCGCCGAAGTCACCGACAGCGTGGGGATCCACCCCGGCTACGGCTTCCTGGCTGAAAACGCCGACTTCGCCGAGCAGGTTGCCCGCTCCGGTTTTACCTTTATCGGCCCGTCTGCCGATGTGATCCGCCTGATGGGCGACAAGGTCTCCGCCAAGCAGGCGATGGAAAAGGCCGGCGTGCCGACCGTTCCGGGTTCTGAAGGCGCCCTGCCGGAAGATGATGATGCAGCCATCGTCAGGATGGCGCGCGAGATCGGCTACCCGGTGATCATCAAGGCCGCCGGCGGCGGCGGTGGCCGCGGTATGCGCGTGGTGCACTCCGAGGGTTCGCTGCTCTCATCCGTGGCGCTGACCCGCTCCGAAGCCGGTGCGGCGTTCAACAACCCGACCGTGTACATGGAAAAGTACCTGCAGAACCCGCGTCACGTTGAGATCCAGGTGCTGTCCGATGGCAAGAGCGCCATCCATCTGGGCGATCGCGACTGCTCCCTGCAGCGCCGTCACCAGAAGGTGATCGAGGAAGCACCGGCACCGGGCATTCCCGATGAGGTCCGTCGTGAAGTGGCCGAAGCCTGTACCCGTGCCTGTGTCGATATCGGCTATCAAGGTGCCGGTACCTTCGAGTTCCTCTACGAAGACGAGCGTTTCTACTTTATCGAGATGAACACCCGTGTTCAGGTGGAGCACCCGGTATCCGAGCTGATCACCGGCTTTGATATCGTCAAGGAGCAGCTGCGCATCGCCTCCGGCCTGCCGCTGTCCGTGACCCAGGACGATATCAAGTTCCGTGGCCACGCCTTCGAGTGCCGTATCAACGCCGAAGACCCGAAGACCTTCATGCCCTCGCCGGGCAAGGTCAATCACTTCCACGCGCCGGGCGGCCCGGGGATCCGTGTCGATTCCCACCTGTACAGCCAGTACAGCGTACCGCCCTACTACGATTCACTGATCGCCAAGGTGATCAGCTACGGCGATACCCGCGAGGAAGCACTGATTCGTATGCGCGGCGCCCTGAACGAGCTGGTGGTGGACGGTATCCGTACCAACATCCCGCTGCATCAGGACCTGGTGCGTGACGCAGGCTTCGTCGAAGGGGGCGTCAACATCCACTACCTGGAGAAGAAACTCTCCAGCTGAGGATGCCCCCCGCACAGAAAAACGGCCCGCTAACCCCGGGCCGTTTTTTTTGCTACTCTGCGCCTCCCATCCCCCTTTGCGTGCACGCCCATGTCCTGGATTCAGATCACCATCGATTGCCTGGCCGAACAGGCCGAACTCTTCGAAGAACAACTGCTGGCGATCGGCGCCCTGACTGTCACCCTGCAGGATGCCGCCGATCAGCCCCTGTACGAGCCGCGCCCGGGCACCACTCCGCTGTGGCGTGACACTCAGGTGGTCTCGCTGTTCGAGGCCGATACCGAGATGGCGCTGGTCGAACAGTTTCTGAAAAACACCATTCCGCTCGACCCGTTCCCGCACTACAAGATCGAGATCGTCGAGGACAAGGACTGGGAACGTGAATGGATGGACAACTTCCATCCGATGCGCTTTGGCGAGCGCCTCTGGGTCTGCCCGAGCTGGCGTGATGTGCCCGATCCGGATGCGGTCAACCTGATGCTCGACCCGGGTCTGGCCTTCGGTACCGGCACCCACCCGACCACCGCGCTGTGCCTGGAATGGCTCGACGCGCAGCATCTGGAAAACCTGCAGCTGCTCGATTACGGCTGTGGCTCCGGCATTCTGGGGATCGCCGGCCTGCTGCTCGGCGCACGCGAAATGATCGGCGTGGATATCGACCCGCAGGCACTCGAAGCGACCGAAGAAAATGCCCGCCGCAACGGGCTCGATCTCAAGCGTCTGACCCTCTGCTATCCGGAGCAGTGCCCCGAACTCAAGGCCGATGTGCTGGTCGCCAATATTCTTGCAGGCCCGCTGGTCGAACTGGCGCCGACCCTCGCCGGGCTGGTGAAGCCGGGCGCGCCCTTTGCCCTTTCCGGCATTCTGGCCGAACAGGCCGAGCAGATTCAGACTGCCTACGCGCCCTATTTCGACCTTGATCCGATCGCGCAGAAGGAAGACTGGATTCGCGTCAGCGGCCGGCGCCTTGCGAACTGAGCACAGGTGGGCAAAATACACAAAAACCGCCCACAACCAGAGCCTGCCGCGGCCACACAGGCTAGACTGTGCTGCCTTCCGGCTGCGGCCGGCTCTTTAGCGATTTCGATAGCATCATGACGACAACCTGGGTAACCCGCTGCCCGCAATGCGCCACCGCCTTTCGCCTGAACCGTCAGCAGCTGACCGCTGCCGGCGGCAACGTGCGTTGCGGCAACTGTCTGAAGGTGTTCAAGGCGCCCGAGCACCTGTTGCCGGGTTCTGCCCCCCTGCCCGACGCGCTCGACAGCCAGCAACCGGCCGCACCGCAACCTGCAGCAGCACGGCCTGCAGCCACCACCGGACAACCGGGCCCCAGAACAGCGCAAGCGACCGCCACACCCGGCGAGGAAGCCGAGTTTTCCGACGCCTTCTCGGCCCTGAACGGTGATGAAGAACAGGATCCCTTCGCTCGCGAACAGCCCGAGCGCACGATCAAGGACGGCGCCGACGAATCCTGGGCCGAGGCGATGCTCGCCGAACTCGAGCAGGAACAGAGCGCCGCCACCGCTGCTCCGACTCGCCGCCCGACAGCCTCCGAGTCGCGGGCGATAGCGCCGACACAGCGGGAAACACCGAACGTCGCGGCACCCGCCGACAATCCTCAGGCCAGAGCCACAGAGCAGACAGCCGAAAACGCCTCCGAGCCGACGACAGAAGCGACGCCCGAACCGCACACCGACCAGCAGCAATGGCTGCAGGATCTGGCCGCCGAGCCGATCAGCCTCGAACAACCGCCACGACGCCGCTATGGCCGTATCATCGGCTGGACCCTGCTCAATCTCGCCGTCGCCCTGATGCTGCTGGGGCAATACAGCTACTACCACTTCGATCAGCTGGCGCGCTCGCCGAGCTGGCGCCCGACCTTTGCCCGCCTCTGCCCGCTGGCGGGCTGCACGCTACCGGGCATTCAGGACATCGCCCGCATCCGCACCGGCAATCTGGTGGTGCGAAGCCATGAGCGCTATCCGGGCGCCCTGAGTGTCGATGCGGTGATCTACAATACCGCCGCACATGCACAGCCGTTTCCCGATATCGAGCTGGTCTTTGCCGATCTGGACAACGACCCGGTCGCCAGCCGCATCTTCACGCCGCGTGAATACCTCGGTGGCGAACTCGCCGGCGCCCAACTGATGCCGAGCAACACGCCGATCTACCTGGCGCTGGAGATCAAGGATCCCGGCCAGGGGGCACTCAACTATCAGCTCAGTTTTCATCCAGCACGGGGTCGCTAGCGCTCTGCAACGGCCCCGGGCGAGGCACACAGAAAAGTTGGTTTTTTCGCCGACAAGGGCTTTCACCCCTCGAACCTTGGCGGTATGATAGCCAGCCCTCAGCACCGGTGGCTTTTTAACCAATTGGCCAGCGGTCTTCGTAAGCCGCCCAGCGGGCACTCCCAACAAACGGATAGGCAACCTTATGTTCCATATTGGACCGTACAGGATCAGCGGCTCCGTGGTTTTGGCACCCATGGCCGGTATTACTGATCAGCCGTTTCGCCAGCTCTGCCGCCGTCTTGGCGCAGCACTGGTGGTGTCCGAAATGGTCACCTCCGACACACGTCTGTGGCACACCCGCAAGTCCAGCTTGCGTCTGAACCACAGCGGCGAACCGGAACCCCGCGCCGTACAGATTGCGGGTAACGATCCTGCCCAGATGGCCGAAGCGGCCCGCCTGAATCAGGCGATGGGTGCCCAGATCATCGACATCAACATGGGCTGTCCGGCCAAGAAGGTGTGTAATCGCGCCGCCGGCTCCGCTCTGATGCGCGATGAAGCTCTGGTCAGGGAAATAGTGCATGCAGTGGTGGATGCGGTTGAGATACCGGTCACCCTGAAGATTCGTACCGGCTGGAGCCCGGAGCAGCGCAACGGCCTGGAGATCGCCCGCATCGCCGAAGATGCAGGCATTCAGGCGCTGGCGGTCCATGGCCGCACCCGTGCCTGCAAGTTCGGCGGCCAGGCGGAGTACGACAGTATTGCGGCCATCAAGGCTGCAGTCAGCATTCCGGTCATCGCCAATGGCGATATCACCGGAGCGGAAAAGGCACGTCAGGTTCTCGAACACACCGGAGCCGATGCTGTCATGGTCGGGCGGGCCGCGCAGGGCCGGCCGTGGATCTTCCGCGAAATTGAACATTACCTGCGTACAGGCGAGCAGCTTGCGCCGCCCTCACTGATGGATCTCCAGGATCTGATGCTCGAACACCTGGAGCAGCTGTACCTTTTTTACGGTGACTACATGGGAGTCAGAATCGCTCGCAAGCATGTGGGCTGGTATCTGACCACCCTGCCCGGCGGTCCGTCCGCCCGGCGTGAGTTCAACGGTTTGCAGAGTCCGTCAGAGCAGCGTGAGCAGATTGCCGCCTTTTTCGAGCGGTTACATAACGGAGAGGATATTGCGGCATGAACGCACCTGAAGTGCTTTCCCCGGAACAAGCGTCCATCGGCCAGGAGCTGCGTCAGCACCTGATCAGCCCGGTCGACCCGACCACCGAGACCCTGCGAGACAGTGTCGAAAAGGCGATGCGCAATTACTTCTCTCACCTCGACGGTCAGGACGTGACCGACGTCTACCAGATGGTACTGAGTGAAGTGGAAGCGCCGCTGCTGGAAACAGTAATGGCCTATGTGAAGGGCAACCAGACCAAGGCGGCCATTCTGCTGGGGCTCAACCGCGGTACGCTGCGGAAAAAGCTCAAGCTCTACGACCTGCTCTAAGCGACTTCAAGCGGACCTCAAGTGTCCGCTTTTTTATACCTCAAGGGCCGCTTTTTTTGGCACAATAGCCCCCCTCCCGGGCGCCTGAAGTCTGCACCCCCGATCTTCAGACAGACCGCCGCCAGCACCGGCAACGGCGCCCTCCCGCACAAACCAGACAAAAGAACCAGCAGCATGCAGCAACAGCTTCCGATCCGGCGCGCCCTGATCAGCGTGTCCGACAAAACCGGTATCGTCGAATTTGCCCAGGCACTCGCCGCGCGCGGTGTCGAGATTCTCTCCACGGGCGGCACATTCCGCCTGCTGCAGGACAACGGCGTTGCCGCCCTCGAGGTGTCAGACTACACCGGTTTTCCGGAAATGATGGATGGCCGCGTCAAGACCCTGCACCCGAAAGTACACGGCGGCATTCTCGGTCGCCGTGGCGAAGACGACGCGCTGATGCAGCAGCACGGCATCAACCCGATCGATCTGGTGGTGGTCAACCTGTACCCGTTCAGCGCGACCGTGGCCCGCGCCGACTGCACGCTGGATCTGGCGATCGAAAACATCGATATCGGTGGCCCAACCATGGTCCGCGCCGCCGCCAAGAACCACCGTTTTGTCACCATTGTGGTCGATCCGGCCAACTACGGCCGTATCCTTGAAGAACTCGCGCAGAACCAGGGCGCTCTGGATCAGAGCACCCGCTTTGATCTGGCGGTACAGGCGTTCGAGCACACCGCCGCCTACGATGCCGCCATCGCCAACCACCTGGGTACCCTGGTGAATCTGGAAACCGACGCCGAGGCGCCGGCGCAGTTCGCGCGCACCCACAACGGCCAGCTGGTGAAAAAACAGGATCTGCGTTACGGCGAAAACCCGCACCAGAACGCGGCCTTCTATGTCGATCCGCTGCATACCGAAGCCTCCATCGCCACCGCCGAACAGCTGCAGGGCAAGGCGCTCTCCTACAACAACATCGCCGATACCGATGCCGCGCTCGAGTGCGTGAAATCCTTCGAGGCACCGGCCTGCGTGATCGTCAAGCACGCCAACCCCTGTGGTGTGGCGGTCGACAGCGACATCCTCGCCGCCTACGAGCGCGCCTTCAAGACCGACCCGACCTCCGCCTTCGGCGGCATCATCGCCTTCAACCGCGAACTCGACGCGGCCACCGCGACTGCAATTATCGAGCGTCAGTTTGTCGAGGTGATCATCGCCCCGAGCGTGAGTGCTGAAGCACTGGCGATCACTGCCGCCAAGCCCAATGTGCGCGTCCTCTGCTGCGGCCAGTGGCAGGCGCGTCAACGCGCCTTTGACTACAAGCGTGTCAACGGCGGCCTGCTGGTTCAGGACCTGGATCTGGGTAGCGTGACCGCCGGCGATTTGAAGATCGTCAGCAAGTGCCAGCCGAGCGAGCAGGAACTCAAGGACCTGCTGTTTGCCTGGAAGGTGGCCAAGTACGTCAAATCCAACGCCATTGTCTACGTCAAGGACGGCATGACCGTCGGCATCGGCGCCGGCCAGATGAGCCGCGTCTACAGCGCCAAGATCGCCGGTATCAAGGCTGCCGATGAAGGGCTCGAAGTACCGGGCTCGGTGATGGCTTCCGATGCCTTCTTCCCCTTCCGCGACGGTATCGATGCCGCAGCGATGGCCGGCATCACCGCCGTGATCCAGCCCGGCGGCTCGATGCGCGATGCCGAGGTGATTGCCGCTGCCGATGAAGCCGGCATGGCCATGGTGTTCACCGGCATGCGCCACTTCCGCCATTGAGCACACAGGAACCCGGCATGCAGCTGTTGCTGATCGGTAGCGGTGGGCGCGAACACGCGCTGGCCTGGAAGCTGGCCGAAGATCCGCGGGTGACGCGGATCTTTGTCGCCCCCGGCAATGCGGGGACGGCCCGCGAAGCCAAGTGCGAAAACCTGCCGATCGACGCCGAAGATCAGGAGGCACTGCTGGCCTTTGCCAAAGCGCAGGCGATTACCCTGACCGTGGTTGGCCCGGAAGCACCGCTGGTGGCCGGGATTGTCGATCGTTTCGAGGCCGCCGGGCTGAAGATTCTCGGCCCCTGCGCCGCGGCGGCGCGGCTTGAAGGCTCAAAATGCTTCAGCAAGGCGTTTATGCAGGCCGCCGCAATTCCGACCGCCGCGGCCGCTTCCTTTACCGAGCTCGAACCGGCTCTGGACTATCTGGCCGCACGGCCGTTTCCCCAGGTCATCAAGGCCGACGGGCTGGCCGCCGGCAAGGGCGTCAGCGTGGTGCATAGCCTCGCCGAAGGCGAGGCTATGCTGCGTGCACTGCTGGTCGACCGACAGTTCGGCACAGCAGGGCAGCAGCTGCTGATCGAGGCGTTCCTGCCCGGCAGCGAGCTCTCCTATATCGTACTGGCCGACGGCGAGCAGTTTGTGCCGCTGGCCAGCAGCCAGGACCACAAGCCGGTCGGCGAGGGGGATACCGGACCCAATACCGGAGGGATGGGCGCCTATTCCCCGGCGCCGATCTGCACCCCGGACGTCGAGCAGCGTATTGTCGAACGCATTCTGCAGCCGACCCTGGCCGGACTGAAGCGCGCCGGTTACGCCTACCGCGGCTTTCTCTATCTCGGCCTGATGATCGATGACGACGGCAACCCCCATGTGGTCGAATACAACTGCCGCCTCGGCGATCCGGAAACACAACCGATCCTGATGCGGCTCGATTCAAGCCTGCTGGACCTCTGCCTGGCCGCGCTCGACGGCACGCTGGCCGAGCAGAGCCCCGTCTGGCACGCAGCCTCCGCACTGGGGGTGGTGCTGGCCAGTGCCGGCTACCCGGCTTCCTGCCAGAAGGGGCTACCGATCGCCCCGTTACCGCCTATCGACCACGGCGAGAAGCTCTTTTTTGCCGGCGTTACCGAGCGCGAACAGTGCCTGCTGACCGCCGGTGGCCGGGTATTCTGCGCCACGGCGCGAGGCCAGACGCTCCGTGAAGCACGCCAGAACGCCTATCGGCTGGCCGATCAGGTCCGCTTTGCCGGCGCATTCTGCCGCCGCGATATCGGCACCCGTCCCTCGAGGGATGTACACTGATTGGTCGGTACCTGCCGATTGACTACAATGGCAGGACTTAGAAAGGGATTCCTAGTGCTGACTCGTTCCATCCGTCGACTTCTGTTGCCTGGCCTGCTCCCGCTGCTGCTGTTCTGTGCACCGCAGCTGCAGGCTTTTGTGGCCATCGACAGCGGCTATCAGGATCGCATCCTGAACCAGGAACTGAGCGTACTGCCCGACCCCGGCCAGGAATACCGCGTCGAACAGCTGATCCAGCCGGACACCGCCAAGTTCTTTTCGCCCTGGCATCGCCCCTTTCTCTCGTTTCCGGCCGCCAGTGGCCCGGTCTGGCTGCGGATCCAGCTGCTCAACCGGACTGCAGAACACCAGAGTCTGCTGCTGCTGGCCCAAAGCAGTGACCTCAAGGAATATCAGATCTGGGCCTATCAGGAACTCAGCGGCCTGACCCTGCTCAAACGCGAACGCCCGAACTTCAACGGTATTCCCCTGCTGGGGCAGAGCAGCTACCTCAGCGCGGTCGAGCTGCCGCCTTACAGCGCCGGTATCTACTATGTGCGCCTCGAGCCGATGCACTACACCGCGCTCAATCTGCGCCTGCTCTCGGCCGAGGTGGCGATCCCCATCCTCAGCACCCAGCTCTGGCTCAGCGGCCTCCTGACCGGGGTACTCGGGCTTCTGATCGCAGGCAACCTGATCGCCTGGCGCCGCCGCCAGCAGCCCCTGTTTGCCGTGCTCGGGCTGGTGATTGCTCTCGATCTGGCAACCAAGATCAGCTGGCCGAATCTGATGGAAGCCTTTTCACCGGTGGCACAGGTATTCGGCGGCCGTCTGAATCAGACCCTCCTGATCGCTACGCTGGCAGCCGGCATCTGGTTCCTGCGCATCTATTTCCATCTGCCCCGTACCCTGCCACGGCTGAATCAATGGCTGATGCTGGCCAGCTGGACCTTGATTACCACTGCCGGGATCGGCCTGCTGGCGCCGGTCGGCCTCTCTTCGCTGCTGCTGATGACCGCCATTCTGCTGGTCTTCCTGCTCGCCTTCAGCCTCGCCGTCTGGGCACTGCCACACCAGACCGTTCGCGCCAAGCAGCTGCTCTGGAGCCTGCTGCCGATCGCCCTGATGCTGCTGCTGGCCGCTCTGAACCTGCTCGATCTAGTCGCTCTCGACCCCTACAGCTCCGGCTGGCTGGTACAGTATCTTTCGGCCCTGCCCTGGCTGATTCTGACCTCGGCACTGGCCAGACTATCGCTGCCGATCCCGCAGGTTCAGCACCTGCCCGGGCCCTCCACCCCGCAGGCCGACACCCTGATGGCCGAACTGATTGCGCGGCTGGCACACGATCTGAAAAGCCCGCTCAGCGGTGTACTGGGGATCGCCAGCCTGCTGCAGAACTCGCCCCTCTCGCCCAAACAGCAGGATCTGGTGCGCACGCTCGGCACCTCCGGTCAGGATGTGCTGCATCAGATCAATCAGCTGGTCGACCTCAGCCGCCTGGAATCCGGTCAGTTCCGCCTGGAATCGAACCGCTTTGAGCTTGAACCGCTGCTCAACGATTGCCTGGAGCTCTTTGCCCGGCGCGCCGAACAGCAGCGTACCGAGCTGGCCCCGTTGCTCGCGCCCGATCTGCCGCCGATGATCGGCGGCGACCCGAAACGGATCCTGCAGATACTGACCAGCCTGCTGCAGCAGGCCTTTGCCAAGACGCACAAGGGCGTGGTGCTGTTCAATGTCAGCCTCGACCAGAGCCATCAGCAGCCGACGCTGCGCTTTACCGTCCAGGATTCGGGGCCCAGTCTTGGCAGCGAGGCGGCACACCGGCAGCTCGAATGTCCGCTGCGTGAGCTGATGCAGACCGACGGTATCGGCCTGCGCCTGGGACTGAGCCTCAGCTATCGACTGGCCGAAGCGATGGGCGGCACCCTCAGCTACCTGCCCTCGGGTCCGTCCGCCGATCCGAGTCAGCCGCGCGGCAACAGTTTTGTCTTCAGCCTGCCGCTCGATCCGGCCTGGCTCAACCATCAACCGGCCAGCTGCCGTGACTTTTCCCACCTGCGCACCTTGGTGGTGGACGACAACCCCACCTGCTGCAAGGTACTGGCCCAGCAGTGTCGCAGCCTCGGCATGGACGTGCAGGAAGCCGGCGACGGTGTGCAGGCGCTGGCACTGCTGCGCACCCACGCCCATCTGGAAGAGCCGATCGATCTGATCCTGCTCGACTACTCGATGCCGAACATGGACGGCCTGCAGCTGGCCACCCGTATCCATCAGGATCCGCTGCTGAGCGATCACCTGGTACTGGTGATGCTGACCGGTTACTCCCAGACTCCGAGCCCCGAGCAGATTGCCCAAGCCCGAATCAGCCGGGTGCTGACCAAGCCGCTACCGCTGCATCAGCTGCGCAACAGCCTCAACGAACTCTTTGCCGAGCGCCTGCCCGAGCAGTCGCTGCCTCCGCAGCCTCGGCGCCTGCCCCGAGCGGCGCCCAGAATCACGGCAGTCCCGCAGCCCAGACGCAGCCACGAAGTGCTGGTGGTCGACGACAATCCGCGCAACATCGATCTGCTGATTCCGCTGCTGCAGCGCCAGGGCATCGAGCCCGACCGCGCCAGCAATGGCCAGAGCGCCACCGAACAGGCCAGCCGCCACGCTTACAAACTGGTGCTGATGGACTGCGAAATGCCGATCATGGACGGTTTCGACGCCACGCGGCGTATTCGTCAGATCGAGGAGCAGGAAGAGCGCGAGCCCGCCTGCATCATCGCCCTCGGCGCCCATATGCTCGAGGAGCATCATCTGCGGGCGCAGGAAGCGGGTATGAACGGCGAGCTGGAAAAGCCGGTGGAAGAGGAAATTCTCGAGCGCCTGCTGCAGGAACTGGATCTGCTGTCCGCACCACAGCGCCAGGCGCAGCCCATCTGAGCGCCACCTGGCGCGGCTTAATCCTCGTTGCTGAAGTGCGCGTAGGCATCCGGTGCGAGATTCTCGAAGCGGCAGAACTTGCCCAGAAAGGCGACCCGGGCGGTACCGATGGGGCCGTTACGCTGCTTGCCGATAATGATTTCGCCCACCCCCTTGTACTCGGTATCCGGGTTGTAGACCTCATCGCGGTACACGAACATGATCACGTCGGCATCCTGCTCGATCGCACCCGATTCACGCAGGTCCGAGTTGACCGGACGCTTGTTCGGACGCTGTTCCAGAGAACGGTTGAGCTGTGACAGCGCCACTACCGGGCAGTTGAACTCCTTGGCGATCGCCTTCAGCGAGCGTGAAATCTCGGAGATCTCGTTGGTCCGCCCTTCGGAGAAACCAGGAATCTGCATCAGCTGCAGGTAGTCGATCATGATAATGCTGAGTTCACCCTGCTCACGCACCACCCGCCGGGCCCGGGCGCGCATTTCCGCCGGACTGATACCGGCGGTATCGTCGATATAGAGCTTGCGCTCCTGGATCATCTTCACCGCCGTGGTCAGCTTCGGCCAGTCCTCGTCGGTCAGCTTGCCGGTCCGGATACGCGTCTGATCGATGCGCCCCAGCGAGGCCAGCATACGCATCATCAGCTGCTCACAGGGCATTTCCAGACTGAATACCAGCGCAGTCTTGTCCGAACGCAGCATCGCGCTCTCGACGAGATTCATCGCCAGCGTGGTCTTGCCCATCGCCGGACGCCCGGCAACGATGACGAGATCGGTCCTCTGCAGACCGGAGGTCATTTCGTCAAGGTCATCAAAACCCGACGGCAACCCGGTAATGGTGTCCCCGGCATTGAACAGCTGGTCGATACGATCGATGGTCTGGTTCAGCACCTCGCGCACACTGACCGGACCACCGGCCTTGGGCCGCGCTTCGGCGATATTGAACACCTCGCGCTCGGCCTGCTCGAGCACCTCGGCGCTGTCGCGCCCCTCGGGGTTGTAGGCCGAATCGGCGATCTTGTTGGCGGCATGAATCAGCTGCCGCATCACCGCGCGCTCGAACACGATCTCGGCATAGGCGCGGATATTGGACACGCTGGGGGTGTTCTGCGACAGCTCCACCAGATAGGCCAGCCCCCCGACGCGATCGAGCTCACCGCTGTTATCGAGCGCCTCGGCCAGCGTCAGGTGATCCAGCGGCTTGCCCTCGTTGGCCAGACGGGCGATCTGGGCAAAGATCAGCCGGTGCGCAGGATTGTAGAAATCCCGCTCGCCGATACGCTCCACCACCGCATCCCAGGACTGGGCATCGAGCATCAGCCCGCCCAGCACCGACTGCTCCGCTTCGATCGAATGCGGTGCCACCCGCACCTTGGCGGTGGCGGCATCGAAACCGGGGAGTTCGGGTTGAGCGTAGGATTCATGCTGCATCGCGGAGTGATCCTTGAGGTATTAACGGCGCAGAAAAGAGCTGCATAGAGTAGCAGAAGCGTTCGGCCGGCAAAATCCGGATAAAAAAACACCCGGCCGAAGCCGGGTGTTTTCGGTGCGGGCCAGGCCCGGCGTCAAGGCTTATTCAGCTTCAACGACTACACGTACAGTAGCGGATACTTCGCTGTGCAGCTGCACGGCGATTTCGAATTCGCCAGTAGTACGGATAACACCGTTCGGCAGACGCACTTCGCTCTTGGCTACTTCAACTTCGGTAGCAGAAGAGATCAGGTCGGCCAGATCACGGGTACCGATAGAACCGAACAGTTTGCCTTCGTCGCCAGCGTTGGCGGTGATGGTCAGTTCGATATCGTTCAGTGCTTCAGCACGCTGTTGAGCAGTAGCCAGCTTCTCGGCTGCCTGCTTTTCCAGCTCGGCGCGACGCGCTTCGAATTCAGCGATGTTCGCAGCGTTTGCCGGAACAGCCTTGCTGAACGGGATCAGGTAGTTACGACCGTAACCAGCCTTGACATTCACTTTGTCGCCCAGGGTACCCAGGTTGGCGACTTTCTCGAGCAGAATAACTTCCATCTCGCTATACCTCGAATTCTGTAGACGCTTGGATCAAAGACCACCAGCGCCGTTCTGTAGTTTGCTGCGCAGGTCAGTCAGACTGTCCACGCAAGCCAACGTGATCATCAGAGGAGTCATGATCGGGGGCAGCAGCATCAGCAGCAGGTAAAAACCCACCAGCCAGCCGCCGCTCAGGTTGCGCTGCTTCACCAGCCAATGCACCAGACAGGCCGCCGCCATGATCAGCGGCATGCTGACCAGAGCAATAAAGGCCGGCGCCTGAGCACTGCAGCCCAGCAACAGCAGAACCAGCAGCACCATGATCGGCTTGGGCAACCGCAACTGATGCAGTTCCTGCTGCAAACCACCGGGGTTATACAGCTGAGCCTGCCACCAGCGGCTGAGCAACAGCACCAGAATCTGCTGCAGCATCAGTGCACCCGCCATCAAGGCCACAACTTCCCAATCGGCCAGCGGAGTCTGTGCCATCTGGTTAATGGCATCCTGCAACTCCTGCCGCTGCGGCAAGGATTGCAAGTACACCCAACCGGACACCACGCTCAGGGGCAATGCCGCCATCAGCGCAGCAATCCAGCTATGACTGCGGCCCAGCAGCTCCGCCAGAATCAGCGTTACCACCAATACCGCCAACGGCATCAGATTACCCGCAAGGCCCCAGCCCACGGCCGGAACCAGGGCCGCCAGCACGACAATCGCCGCACCGTTAAGCCCTCTGCGCAGCACCACCAGGCCGACCACTGCACTACCCAGCCAGAACAGCATCGGAAACAGCTGCAAGAGTGCGGCTGTCAGTACTGCCTGCTTGGGCCCGCGCATGACAAATTCGGCCAGACTGCGCATATAACTCCTCAAAGAACCTGAATCAGATCAGATCTTAGTGACGATCGGTGTACGGCAGCAGGGCCAGGTAACGAGCGCGCTTGATAGCGGTCGCCAGCTGACGCTGGTAACGAGCCTTGGTACCGGTGATACGGCTCGGTACGATCTTGCCAGACTCGGAGATGTAGGACTTCAGGGTGTTGATGTCCTTGTAATCGATCTCTTGAACGCCTTCAGCGGTAAAGCGGCAGAACTTTCTGCGACGGAAAAAACGTGCCATTGCAACGTCTCCTTAGGTTAAGCGGTTAGGGAATCCGAAAGCTTATTCAGCGGCAAAAGCCGGAGCTTCTTTCTTAGCCTGACGGTCACGGCGGTCTTCAGCCTGCTGCAGCATCACGGATTGCTCGGTGATCGCTTCGTTGCGGCGGATAACCATGTGACGGATGACGGCATCGTTAAAACGGAAACCGTTAACCAGCTCTTCCATGGTGGCGTTGCCAGCTTCGATGTTCATCAGCACGTAGTGAGCTTTGTGGATCTTGTTGATCGGGTAAGCCAGTTGACGGCGACCCCAGTCTTCCAGACGGTGAATCTGGCCTTGACCTTCTTCAACGATCAGCTTGGTGTATTTTTCCACCATCGCGGGCACTTGCTCGCTCTGGTCCGGATGAACCAGAAATACAACTTCGTAATGACGCATAAATGCTCCTTACGGGTTAACAGCCTCCCCAGAGAACCATTCACTGGGTAAGGCAAGGAGATAAGGTTCTTTTATACAAAAGAACGCGAAATTCTAGAGTGCGGGAAAAGCGCTTGCAAGCCGTACGCCTGGGTAATTACCCCTATCGGCCCCGGCCTGCACAGGGTCTGCATCCTAGCAGCTGCGCTGACGGACCGCCTCGAACAGGCAGATGCCGGTGGCAACCGACACGTTCAGACTCGACACCGACCCAGCCATCGGCAGAAATACCAGGCCATCGCAGTGCTCACGGGTCAGACGGCGCATCCCCTTGCCCTCGGCACCCATCACCAGGGCCAGCGGACCCTTGAGGTTACTGGTATAGATGTTCTCACTCGATTCGCCCGCGGTACCGATCATCCAAATACCGCGTGCCTTGAGCTCTTCCATGGTGCGGGCAAGATTGGTGACCTGCACGTAGGGCACAGTCTCGGCAGCGCCACAGGCAACCTTGCGGGCCACGCCGTTCAGTCCGGCCGCCTTGTCTCGCGGGGCAATCACCGCCTGTACGCCGGCCGCATCGGCCGAGCGCAGGCAGGCTCCGAGGTTATGCGGATCGGTCACCCCGTCAAGAATCAGCAGAAAGGGCACCTGCCCCTGCTGATCGAGCTGATCGAGCAGCACGCCCAGATCATCCTCACGGTACACGCGCGCCGCGCTCAAGCGTGCCAGAACACCCTGATGCACCCCTTCGCTCTTTTCGTCGAGCTTGCTGCGCTCGACAAACTTCAGCGGGATATGCAGTTCACGCGCCCGCTCGACAACCTGTTCGATACGCCCGCCCTTGCGCCCCTTCTGGACCCAGAGTTCACGGATACGATCGGGGTGTTCAAGCAAAAGGGCCTGCACCGCGTGCAGGCCAAAACTGAAATCATCGTTCATACAACTGTGTTTCTCTGAAGAAATTACTGCTCTCGAGCCTTGGCGTTCGCCTTCTTCTTGCTGCGCCGGCGTTTACGGCGCTTGGCCACCGGCGCCTCAGCAGCGGCCTTGTCGGCATGTTTTTTCGCCTTCTGCGGCTTGTCCGCATCCGCCCTGGGTTCAGCGCTCTGGGCCGGAGCCTGTTTTTTCTTGGCTGAAGACTTTTTCTTGCGACTCTTGCGCGCGGCGCCTTTGGTCTTCGGTCCCGGAGCCTCGACGGCCGGCAGGTAGGTCCAGTCTTCGCTCGACTCGCCCCGCTCATCGCCGAACTTGTCCGCCAGAAGATCGGCCTGCTTGCGCTCGGCAATCTGCTGCTCGGGCGAGCTTTCGGTGCGCAGCGAACGCCCGCGCGTAGCCCCCTTGCGCCCGCGCCCACGGCGACCGCTGGGCTTGAAGCCGCTGGCCAGTTCGAAATCGATCTTGCGCTCTTCCAGATCGACCCGTACCACGGTCACCTCGACGCTATCACCAAGCCCGAAGATGGTTCCGGTGCGCTCGCCCTGCAGGCGCTGACGTGCGGCATCGAAGTGGTAGTAGTCCCCCGGCAGCGCACTGATATGCACCAGCCCTTCGACAAACACATCCTGCAGCTCGACAAACAGACCAAAACCGGTCACCGCCGTGACCAGCCCCGGCAGGGTCTGGCCCAGATGCTGCTGCATGTATTCGCATTTGAGCCAGTCGGTCACATCCCGCGTGGCTTCATCGGCACGGCGCTCGGTCAGGGAGCAATGCTCACCGAGTTCGAGCATCTTCGGCAGATCATAGGGATAGATCTCCGACGGTTTCAGCGATGCCGCACCGCTGATCCGGCGTACCGCGCGCAGCGCCTGGGAGAAAGTGCCCTTGGGGGCACGAATCAGCTGACGGATCGCCCGGTGCACCAGCAGATCGGGGTAACGGCGAATGGGCGAGGTGAAATGTCCGTAGGCCTGAAAGCCCAGCCCGAAATGCCCTTCGTTTTCCGGGGTATAGACCGCCTGGCTCATGGAGCGCAGCAGCATGGTCTGGATCACACGGAAATCGGGGCGTTTTTTCACCCGCTCGAGCAGCGCCTGATAGTCGCTCGGCGTCGGCTTGTCGCCGCCGGGCAGAGTCAGCCCCAGCTCGCCCAGAAACGCCTTCAGATTCTCGAGTTTCTTCGCCGCCGGGCCCTGGTGCACACGGTACAGGGTCGGAATACGGTGCTTCTCGAGCAGCTTCGCGGCACAGACGTTGGCGCACAGCATGCATTCTTCAATCAGGCGGTGGGCATCGTTACGGACCGTCGGCACGATCCGTTCGATCTTGCGCTCGGCGCCGAACAGAATCCGTGTTTCAGTCGTTTCAAAGTCGATCGCACCGCGCTCGAAACGCGCTTTGAGCAGTACCTTGTAGAGGTTGTAAAGCTCGGTCAGCGGCACCAGCAGATTCTGGCGCGCCTTGCGTGCGGCCCGCCCTTCGGCGGTTCGCCCATGCTGCAGGATGCTGCTGACTTCGGTGTAGGTCAGCCGGGCATGCGAGCGGATCAGTCCCTCATAGAACTTGTAACCGCTGATGCGGCCCTGCTGGCTGATGGTCATTTCGCAGACCATCGCCAGCCGGTCCACTTCCGGGTTCAGCGAGCACAGACCGTTACTCAGCACCTCCGGCAGCATCGGCACCACGTGGCCGGGGAAGTACACCGAGTTGCCCCGCTCACGCCCTTCGATATCGAGCGCCGAGTCGATCGCGACATAGTGGGAAACATCGGCAATGGCGACAAACAGGCGCCAGCCACCGCTTTTCTTGGTTTCGCAGTAGACCGCATCGTCAAAGTCGCGCGCATCTTCACCGTCAATGGTCACCAGCGGCAGGTGACGCAGATCGACACGCAGTTCCTTGTCCTGCTCGCGCACTTCGGGCCCGAACGCCTTGATCTGTTCGAGTACCGCCTCAGGCCACTGGTGCGGAATCTCGTGGCTGCGGATCGCCACCTCGATCTCCATCCCCGGCGCCATGTGATCGCCCAGGATCTCGCGCACGACACCGACCGGCAAGCGGGTGCGATCGGGCTGTTCCACCAGATCCACCAGCACATACTGACCCTGACTCGGCATCAGAGCCCCGGGACGAATCAGAATCTCACGGGTAATACGCTTGTTGTCCGGCACCAGAAAGGCGCTGCCGGACTCTTCGAAATAGCGTCCGACCAGCTGTTCGGTGCCTCGCTCGAGCACCTCGACAATGACCCCTTCGCGACGGCCGCGACGGTCGATGGCGCCAATGCGCACCGCCACCCGGTCGCCATCGAAGACCTGGCGCATCTGCCGGTTGGAGAGAAACAGATCCTCGGAACCGTCATCGGGAATCAGGAAGCCATAACCGTCCCGATGGCCCTGGACGCGCCCGGCTACCAGATCCATCTTCGACAGCAGACCAAAGGCGCCCTTGCGGTTTTTCAGCAACTGCCCGTCGCGCACCATCGCATGCAGGCGCCGTCGCAGTGCCTCGACTTCGTCCACACTGGCAACCGCCAGTTCACGACAGAGCTGATTATGGTTGGCGGGGGCGCCGCGCTCCTCGAGGTGCTGCATGATCAGCGCACGGCTCGGGACCGGACGGTCGTATTTCTGCTGCTCTTGTTCCAGATCGGGATCGAGTTCTTTCCAATGGTCGGCCATGAGGCTCCTTTACAAAAGGCCCTCAAATGGGCCTGAAAAACAAAGACTGTCCCACAGTATACGCAGCCGCCGAGCCTCGCTCCATGTGAATCCCCGCAATGCTCGTGATTTCGCGAACACAGCCCCTAGAGGCCGACGAAGAAGCCGATGACCAGCGCATTGACGATATCGATAAAGAAACCGCAGACCAGCGGCACCACGACAAAGGCCCGGTGCGCCGCGCCGTACTCTTCACTGACCGACGTCATGTTGGCAATCGCCGTTGCCGTCGAGCCCAGGGTAATGCCACCAAATCCCGAGGCGATCACCGACGCTTCGTAATCACGCCCCATGCAGCGGAAGACCACCAGCAGGGTAAACAGTACCGACAGCAGGGCCTGAATACCGACCGTGACCAGCGCAAAGGTGAAGACATCGGCCAGCAGCCAGAGCTTCATCGACATCAGCGCCATGGTCAGGAACAGCCCCAGACTCAGATCCGACAACAGGGCCAGACCGGTCGCACTGCCCGGCCAGTTCAGTCGAGGCCAGAAGCGCGGCACCAGATTACCCAGCAGAATGCCGCCGATCAGACAACTGACAAAGAGCGGCAGCTTGAGCCCGGTCTGGGCCAGCGCCAGATCGAGGAAATAACCGATGATCAGCGCCAGATGCAGACTCAGCCAGGCAAACAGCAGCGACATATGATCAAACGCCGGATCCTTGTAGCCCTTGTGGCTGAAACCGAAATCAAGCGCCTCGCTGGTACCCGCCCGCGCCAGGCGATGCTTGAGAATCAGGTGACGCGCAATGGGGCCACCGATCAGACAGGCCAGAATCAGCCCCAGGGTATTGGCCGCGATGCCGAGCTCCACCGCCTGTGACAGACCCAGCTCATCATTGAACACCGGCGCCCAGGCGATGGTGGTGCCCACCCCGCCGGTGAGCGATATGGAGCCGGCCATCAGGCCGAGCTTAGGGTCATAGCCGAACAGACTCGCCATTCCCATGCCGGTGAGGTTCTGCAGCACGATAAAACTGCCGGCCAACCCCAGCAGAATCGCCAGCGGCCTCCCACCGGAAATCAGGGTCCGCACATCGGCCCTAAGCCCGACGGCGGCAAAGAAATACAGCAGCAGGCGATCACGCACATCGGTACTGAAATCGATCGCCACATCGAGGGCATAGAACACGGCGGCGGTCACAGCAGCGGCGATAAAACCACCGATCACCGGATCGGGAATACTGTAGCGCTGCAAAAGCTCGCTGCGCTGGGTACAGAGCTTACCCAGAAAAAGCACCACAATGGCGAGGGTGAAGGTCAGGAAATTGTCGACAAAAAGCTCATGAGTCATGACCACACTCCAAACAGGGGCTGCCTGAACAGGCTAGACGAAATAACGGCGACGCCCGCCAGCCATCCGGTTATACCCTCGATGAGCTGAACCGGGCCTGTACGCAAGGTGAACCAATGAGACGCGCTTCCGCGGTAGGCAAGGATTATTTGGTTATTATCGCCCGGGTTCTGATTGGCGATTGATCTTGAGCCCAGCCCCCCGGCCCCCCGTTCACCCCTTATGCTTGAAAACGTATGGATACATCGTTTTCCAAGGAGCATGTTGCATGCGAAAACAGGCCACTATGATTCTGCTCGGCAGCAGCCTGATGATCGGCGCTGCCTGGGCCGACAAACCGGACCATCACCCCCGCGATGCGTCCTGGTACGACAGCCACCCCTCCGAGACGGCTGAAGAACATCGCCGTGATGTCGCCCGTCGTGAAGCCTACTGGGAAGCTCACAGCAGCCCTTCCGCGTCCGAGTACAAGGAAAAAAAGCACAAGGCGCTGCCTCCGGGGCTGGCAAAGAAGTATCAGCGTACCGGTGAGCTGCCTCCGGGCTGGCAAAAGAAAATTGCCCAAGGCCAGGTTCTGACCCCGGAACTGTACCCCTATGCGCGGGAGGTACCCTGGAGCCGCTACCCGAACCTGCCCTATGACGAGCGCAGCAAGATCTACGAGATCGAAGACAAGGTCTTTCGGGTGATGAACGGCACCCGCGAAATTCTGGATGTACTGCGCTAGCCGCGCGCATGGCCGCCCGATTACGGGCGGCGCAGCCATTCAGGCATGATCGTCGCCCGCCTGGGCGCGGTTGATCCGCTCCAGCAGAAAACAGCCCACCGCCGCCGTAATCAGAAACCCCGTGATAAAGATCACCGGCATGGTGGCATACCCCAGGGCATACCAGATCAGTTGTTCCAACGCACTCATGATGACCTCCTGCGCCTACTGCCAGCCTTCGACACCGCTCATGTCCGGTAGCCGGTGGGCGATGCCCTTGTGACAATCGATACAGGTTTTCTCGCCCGAGGCCAGCGCGGTCGAGTGCTGGGCAAAGGCGCGACGCCCCTGTTCGGTGAAGTCCATATAGGTAAAATCGTGGCAGTTGCGGCACTCGCGTGAATCATTCTCCTTCATGCGCTGCCACTCCCGCTGCGCCATGGCCAGCCGGTGCGCCTGGAATTTTTCCGGCGTATCGACCACGCCGGTAATCTTGCCCCACAGCTCCTTGCTGGCCTGCACCTTGCGCACGATCTTGTGGGTCCAGTCGCGCGGCACATGACAGTCCGGACAGCTGGCACGCACACCCGAGCGATTGCTGTAATGGATCGTCTCGCGGTACTCCTGATAGACGTTGTCTTCCATCTCATGGCAGCTGATACAAAAACCTTCAGTATAGCTCAGCTCCATCCCAGTGTTGAAGCCGCCCCAAAAGATGATCCCGGCAAAGAACCCGAATGCCAGCACCAGCCCGAACGCCACTTTGGCAGGCTGGCGCAGCAGCTGCCCATAGCGCAGCAGAAAAAAGCGTTTGGCCATGGCCGCCTCCTATTGCTTGTCCAGGGATTCAACGGGCTGGAAACGGTTTTCCACCAGCGGCGCGGCCTCGACCTGAGGGACGTGGCACTGGGTACAGAAATAACGACCCGGCGCCATATCCGCGAGCTGCTTGCCGTCACGATTGACGAAGTGGGTCACGCTGATCCGGGTAGCTCCGCTCTCTCGCGCATTGCTCCAGCTGTGACAGGAGAGGCACTTGTTGCTGTTGCGATCGATCCGGTAATCGCGAATATCATGGGGAATCAGCGGTGGCTGATGGACAAAATCGCGCGGCAGCGGCTTCTGGTCCGGCCCCACCGCCTTATTGGTTGCTGCCGCGGTGATCTCATCCAGCGGCTGATCCCCCCTGAGCGACTCAAGCCCACCGCTATCGGCCTGCAATGACCCGACCACCAGCAGCCAGCCCGCCAGAAGTACTATCAACGGTTTAGTGTTCATTCTCTTTCCCTCGATCATGGCCCACCCGAAAACCCAATCTAAACACCTGCTGCGGACAGACATCGACGCAGCGACCACAGGCCGTACAATCCCCTGACCGAATCCAGGGAGCGGCCTGTGTCTTCAGAACCGGCTTGAGTACCTGCGGCTCGGGGCAGACCCCGTAGCACAGCATGCAGTCATCACAATCTGCGGCACGGGCACGCACCCGCAGGGGCGTCACCTGGCCCAGCAGTGCGTAGAAGGCGCCCTGGGGGCAGAGGTGCCCGCACCAGCCCCGATGCGCCACCAACAGGTCGAACAGAAACACCGTCAGCAGCAGCCACCAGCCGGTCGCACTGGCAAACAGCAGCGCCCGAAGAGTCTGGGATACCGGATTGACCAGCTCCCACACCAGCGCACCATGGACCGCAGCCAGCAGCAACGTGGCCGCCAGCAGCCAGAAACGGATCTGACGCGACAGCCGCCAGCTTTTGCGCAGCCCAAGGCGACGGCGCAGCCAGGCAGCCAGATCCGTTACCGCATTCACCGGACACACCCAGCTGCAGAAGGTACGCCCGCCCAGAAGGGCGTAAAAAAACAGGACCAGCAGCGCCCCCAGCAACGCTTCGGCGGCCGGCCAGAATCCGGCGGCAAGGCTCTGCAACAGAATAAAGGGATCACTCAGGGGCACCGTTTCCAGCACCCGGCTTGAAGCCAACGAGCCCTCCAGCACGCCCAGCGCCGGTCCCAGCAGAAACAGCAGCACGACCCCCGCCTGGCAGCTGCGTCGCAACAACCAGAAGCGCCAGCGCATAAGGATGCCGCGCGCACGGTTCATGGACGCACCTCCGGCCGGCGATCGGGCAGATCGATCGGTTCGGGAATCAGCGCATGTCCCTCACGCGCCTGCTCCTGCCAGCCGAACCGGTAATGAGCCCCCAGGGCACCACGGGCAAGCTCCAGCGGCAGCACCTTGATCGCCGCAACTTCGAGCACGCAGGCCTGTTCGCACTTGCCGCATCCGGTACAGCGTTCACTGTGGACCGTGGGCACGAAGCGCGCGTGCTTGCCGGTACGGGCATTGCGCTGCAGCTCGAGACTGATCGCCTCATCCAGCAACGGGCAGACGCGGTAACAGACATCGCAGCGCAGCCCCTGCATGTTCAGACAGTTCTCCTGATCCACCAGCACCGCCAGCCCCATCCGGGCCGCATCGATCTGTTCAAGCTGATGATCCAGCGCCCCGGTCGGACAGACCGGGACACAGGGGATCTGCTCGCACATCTCGCAGGAGCCTTCGCGGGCAACAAAATAAGGCGTTCCGGCAGGCAGCGGATCGCCCAGATCAGCCAGATACAGAATCTCATAGGGACAGGCCTGCACGCAGAGGCCACAGCGGATGCAGGCGGCCTCAAAATCGCCGCTGGCCAGTGCCCCCGGCGGCCTGAGGTAAGGCGCACTGAGCGCACTCCGCGGCCGTCCGACAACCCCCAGCAGGCCCAGCAAACCGACAGCCGCGCCGGTGTGCAGGCAGTGCTCGAGAAACTGCCGACGGGCGGAAACAGCGTTCTGTGGCGCTACCATCACCGCCCCCTAGGCCTTCACCACCTTGACCGCACACTTCTTGAAATCGGTCTCCTTCGACAGCGGATCGGTGGCATCGAGGGTGAGCTTGTTGACCAGCTGGCTGGCATCGAAGAACGGGATAAACACCAGCCCCTGCGGGGGCCGATTGCGCCCGCGGGTCTCGACCCGGGTACGGATCTCGCCGCGACGGCTCTGCACCCGGACCTCCTCGCCACGACGCAGCCCGCGCGCCCGGGCATCGTCAGGATGCATGTAGACCACGGCATCGGGGAACGCGCGATACAGCTCCGGCACCCGCCGGGTCATGCTGCCCGAGTGCCAATGCTCGAGCACGCGGCCGGTAGAGAGCCAGAGATCGTATTCGGCATCGGGCACTTCCGCCGGCGGCTCGTAGGGCAGGGCAAAGATCCACGCCTTGCCGTCGGGCTTGCCATAAAAACGTACCCCCTCGCCAGCCTTCACATAGGGGTCATACCCCTCGCGATAACGCCACAGGGTTTCCTGCCCCTCGACCACCGGCCAGCGCAACCCGCGCGCCTGATGGTACTGCTCAAAGGGCGCCAGATCGTGGCCATGCCCCCGACCAAAGCGGGCGTACTCCTCGAACAGCCCCTTCTGCACATAGAAGCCGAAATGATGCGCTTCGTCGTTGAGTTCCGGCGCTTCGTCGAGCCCATAGCGGTTCACTTCGCCATTCTCGAACAGCACCTGATACAGGCTTTGCCCGCGGTATTCGGGCTTTTGCGCCAGCAGCTCCTCGGGCCAGACCTCTTCGATCTGAAAACGCTTGGCAAACTCCATCAGCTGCCAGAGATCCGAACGCGCCTCGCCGGGGGCGGCAACCTGCTGATACCAGAACTGGGTACGCCGCTCGGCGTTACCGTAGGCGCCCTCCTTCTCGACCCACATCGCCGTTGGCAGAATCAGATCGGCCGCCTGAGCCGTGACCGTCGGATAGGGATCGGAGACGACGATAAAGTTGTCCGGATTACGGTACCCCGGAAAACCCTCTTCGTTCATGTTGGGTGCGGTCTGCATGTTGTTGTTGCACATCACCCAGTAGGCATTGAGCTTGCCATCCTTGAGCATGCGGTTCTGCAGCACCGCGTGATAGCCGGGCTTGGGCGGGATGGTGCCTTCGGGCAACCGCCAGATCTGTTCGGCCAGTGCCCGGTGCGCGGGGTTGGCCACCACCATGTCGGCCGGCAGGCGGTGGGCAAAGGTACCGACTTCACGGGCGGTACCACAGGCCGAGGGCTGACCGGTCAGCGAGAAAGGCCCGTTGCCGGGTTCGGAGATCTTCCCGGTCAGCAGATGCAGGTTGTAGACCATATTGTTGGCCCAGACCCCGCGGGTATGCTGGTTGAAGCCCATGGTCCAGTAGGACACCACCTTCACCTTGGGATCGGCATACAGCGCCGCCAGTGCTTCAAGCTTGGCCACCGGCACCCCGGAGAGCTCGGATACGTACTCGGCGGTATAGGTGCTGACAAAGCGGGCAAAGGTGTCAAAGTCGATCTCCTCGGAACCGCCCTGCCCGGGGTTCGCCGCCGCCTGTTCGAGCGGATGCTCAGGTCT
Organism: uncultured Pseudomonadales bacterium; assembly: GCA_964461355.1. Lineage (GTDB taxonomy): Bacteria > Pseudomonadota > Gammaproteobacteria > Pseudomonadales > CAYWUD01 > CAYWUD01. Next base: position 28,187 of record CAYWUD010000001.1, read on the forward strand.
GAGCCCGTAGCCGATATCGGCCACACCCTGGCGGAATCGGGTGTGTTGATCAACAAACGCCTTGTTTACGCGATCGTGCGTGATGATGTAGTGGGCGATGAAATTGAGAATCGCAAGGTCGGTCTGCGGTGTGAAGATGATCGGCACGTCGGCCAGCTCGAAGCTTCGATGCTCGAAGGTCGACAGCACCGCCACCTGAACATGATCGGCCGAAAGCCGCCGGTCGGTCAGCCGCGACCAGAGGATCGGGTGCATCTCGGCCATGTTGGCACCCCAGAGCACAAAGGCATCGGCCTGCTCCAGGTCGTCGTAGCAGCCCATCGGCTCGTCCATACCGAAGGTGCGCATGAAGCCGCCCACCGCCGAGGCCATGCAGTGACGTGCATTGGGGTCGATGTTGTTGGAGCGAAAACCCGCTTTCATCAGCTTCGCGGCCGCATAACCTTCCCAGACGGTCCACTGCCCGGAGCCGAACATGCCCACCGCCGTTGGCCCCTTCTCCTTGAGGGTGCGCCTGAACTGATCGGCCATCACATCGAAGGCGGTATCCCAGGACACCTCGGTAAAGGTGCCGTCCTTGTCGTAGTGCCCGTCGCGCATGCGCAGCAGCGGCTGGGTCAGGCGATCCCGGCCGTACATGATCTTGGACAGGAAATAGCCCTTGATGCAGTTCAGACCACGGTTGACCGGCGCATCGGGATCCCCCTGGGTCGCCACGACACGACCGTTCTGACTGCCCACCAGCACCGAGCAGCCGGTACCGCAGAAGCGGCAGGGCGCCTTGTCCCAGCGCAGTTTGGTATCACGGCTGGTGGCAATCAGGTTGGTGGCCGCCGCCGGTACGCTGATGCCCGCCGCAGCGGCGGTCGCCACCAGCGCCTGGGCCTTCAGAAAGGCACGTCTGGATTCATTCATCTGCGCTTCTCCCATCATCGCTGTGCGCCTGTTCGCTGCGCGAATAAACCAGCGAGGCCGCCAGTACACCCGGCATCCGCTGCATACGATCAAAGGTCTGGCCAAGCAGCTGCTGGCCCGGCAGTTCCTCGATGGTCACGGCCAGACGTCCGGCGCCATCCTCGGCGCCGAGTTCCACACCGGGCAACGCGGCCAGAGCCGTTGCAACCGCCGCCTGCTGCTCGGGGCGGGTCATGACCAGCACGCCGGCAACCGTATAGAGCGCCGCATCCTGCTGCGGCCGGGATACTGTTTTCATCGCGTCTCCGAGATTGTGCCCGCCATCAGGGGCTGTCGAATGAAAAACAGTATGGACAGAATTTGTACCGGCACAGGCGCACAGAACATGCATCGGGAATGAAACAAGCGCGCAGATGACCTGCATCAAGTCTGTGTAAAAAAAAACCAGCCACGTCGGCAAAGAAGAAAAACGGGTCTAGGCTCGATACACCCTGTTCACATTCAAGCGACGGAGCATTCGATCATGGGCACCCGGCTCAACCCCCATCTGCTGATTCTCGATATTCTCGGCACCGTGCTGCTCGCTGTAGGACTCGCGGAACTGGTGGCGGGTCTGGCGCTGATTCCGGCGCCGCTGCGCTTTACCGGCGCCCAGTGGATCTGCGTTATCCTTGGCATCCTGCTGCTGCTGCCGCTGCCGGTCTCGCTGGTCAAGCGCGCCCAGCAACAGCGCTGATGCCGGCCGCAGAGCCTGCCCGTTACCCACACAGGATCATCCGATGCGCACAACAAAACCGCTCCTGGCTACCACTCTGACGCTGCTCCTGAGCGGCTGTACGCAACAGGCCATGCAGCCGTCGCCCGCACCAACCGAAACACCCTGCCCCGAACCCAGGCCGCAGATCTGCACCATGGATTACCGTCCGGTCTGTGGTCAGGGCTACAGCGGCGAGCAACGCACCTTCAGCAATGGTTGCGCGGCCTGTGGTGACGACAGCATGCGCGCCTATATCGACGCGGCCTGCCCCGAAAGCTAAGAGGCGGTTATCGGCGGGAGCCCTGGCGCGCAACCACTGCCCGCATCAGTGCAGCGGCTTCGGTGCCGTGGGCGACCAGCAACACCCGCGTAGGCAGCGGCGCCTGCCAGGCGCCCAGGGTCTGCACCGCAATTTCAGTCGCCGCTTCCAGCGGATAGCCATACACACCGCAGCTGATCGCCGGAAAGGCCAGCTCGGCGCAGCGCTGTTCGGCCGCCAGAGCCAGGCAGTTGCGATAACAGGATGCCAGCAGCGCCGCCTCTCCGGCGCGGCCACCCCGCCAGACCGGCCCCACCGTATGGATGATGCACTGCGCAGGCAGATCGAAGGCCGGCGTCAGACGTGCCTCGCCGGTCGGACAGCCCCCCAGTGTGCGGCAGTACTCAAGCAGACGCGGGCCGGCCGCACGATGAATGGCGCCATCGACACCGCCACCGCCGAGCAGGCTGCTGTTGGCCGCGTTGACGATCGCATCCACCGCCAGACGGGTAATATCCGCCTCGATCACATCCAGTTGCATATCGGCCTCCGCTCAAGGCACCACGACATCATCCACCGGCACATAGACGCCCGGGGCCAGCTGCTCGAGCAGCGGGTACAGCCGCTCCTGCTGGTACTGACTGAGTTCGCCCTGAGTCGCCATCCGCCCCAGTGCGGCCAGCACCTGCGGATGGCGCCCGGCATGACGCTCCAGGCTCCAGAGCACCAGCCCCTCGAGCTGTCTGGCCTGTTCCCGGGCCTGAGCCGGACTCTGCAGCGGCTCGGCTGACAGGGAACCGAGCGGCTGCTCCGGCGTATTGGGCAGCATCGCCACCAGCTGCTGCACCAGCGCCCAGTCGCCGGTGGCATAGAAACGGTGCCAGAGGCTCTCGAGCTGCTCGGCCGTGTGCAGCGGCGGGGCAAGCAAGGCTGGCGGTGCCAGCGCCAGCAGCGCCGGACGATGCTCGCTCAACCAGGCGCGTGCCGCTTCAGTGTCGGCGCGCCAGAGCGCCAGTTCCAGGGTTTCACGATCCGCTTCGGGAAGGTCCGCCAACGCATTCATCCACCCATCCAGCAGGGTACCGTGTTGCGCCAGCAGGCTGGCGAGAAAGAGCTGCATCGCCAGATGGCGCTCCGGGGCGCTGAGTGCACCGCTGGCGGCAAGCCTGTGCACCTGCAGCACAAAGTGCTGCGGCTCGGGCTGTTCGTAATAGAACTCGAGCCAGTGTTCGGCGGGACGCTCCGGCGCACCGGCAACAGGCGCGTCGGCCAGCACCGGACTTGAGAAAAACGGCAGCAGCAACAGCGCCCACGCGACAACACGCAGCGCCTGAATACAGGCGATCAGAGATCCGTTCATAACCAGTTCCTTTGAGGTTCCGACCCTCGGCAGAGCCTATCAAGCATAGCCAGCCACCTGCACCGTCAAACCCGACCCTATCCTGTTTTTTAGAACATCAGCTTCGCTTTAATGCGATTTTTTCTTCCGTGCCAGCCGATAGACTGAACCTTGTAGCACTTCAGGAGATGAACCATGGGCATGATGATCGACGGTCAATGGCACGCCAACGAACACGATTTTGCCACCCATAAGGGCGCCTTTATCCGTGCCGAATCACAGATGCGCAATCAGGTCGTGCCCGCCGGCCATGCCACGACTGAGGATGCATCTGTTGCCGCCGCCGGTCGCTACCAGCTGTATGTCTCACTCGCCTGTCCCTGGGCCCACCGCACCCTGATCATGCGCACACTCAAGGGACTCGAAGCGCTGATTCCCGTTGCCGTGGTCAGTCCGGAGATGCTGCAGCAAGGCTGGAGTTTTGCTACAGCCAGCGGCAGCAGCGGTGATCCTCTGTACAACCTCGACTACCTGCACCAGCTGTATCGCCGCCATGACCCGCACTACAGCGGTCGGGTGACGGTGCCGGTACTCTGGGACAGACAGCGCGAACAGATCGTCAACAACGAATCGAGCGACATCATGCGCATCTTCAACAGCGCCTTCGACAGCCTGACCGGCAACCGGCTCGATTTTTATCCGCAAGCGCTGCGCCCCGAGATCGATCGCATCAATGAGCGGGTCTACCGCACCATCAACAACGGCGTCTACCGGGCCGGATTTGCCAGCACTCAGGCCGCCTATGAAGAAGCCTGCCGGACACTGTTCGACGCCCTTGACGACCTCGAACAGCGCCTTCGCCAGCAGCCCTATCTGGCCGGCCCGTGCATCACCGAGGCGGACTGGCGCCTCTTTACCACGCTGATCCGCTTCGATGCCGTCTATCACGGCCATTTCAAGTGCAACCTGCGCACCCTGGAAAGCTATCCCGAGCTTTCCAGCTACCTGCGCGCGCTGTACCAGTGGCCGGGCATCGCCGACACGGTCGACTTCACGCAGATCAAGCGCCACTACTATTTCAGCCACAGCGGCCTCAATCCGAGCCGGA
>CAYWUD010000002.1:0-31973 GCA_964461355.1 uncultured Pseudomonadales bacterium
CCCGCTGCGCGAACTCAGCCGCAGTACCCGGCGACTGATCAGCGGCGACTTCAGTGCACGGGTTGCGAGGTCCGGCAGCGACGAGCTGGCACAGCTCGGGCGTCACTTCAACGAACTGGCACAGACGCTGGAAGAGAACCGCCTGGCGCGCAATCGCTGGATTGCCGACATCTCCCATGAGCTGCGTACACCGCTGACGGTGCTGGGCGGTGAGCTCGATGCGCTGGAGGATGGCGTGCGCCCGCTGAATCTCGATGCGGTGCAGTCGCTGGCGGTCGAGATCGCGCACCTGCAGCGGCTGGTCAACGATCTCTACGAGCTGTCGCTGTCGGACGCTGGCGGTCTGAGCTACCACAAGGAGCCGCTGCATCCGGTGGTGCTGCTGCAGGCGCAGGTCGAGCGGCTGCGCCCGGCCTTCGCCGAGCAGAATCTTGCCCTGACCCTGGAGGCCGATTCTGCCGCGCTGGACGCTGCGGTGCTGGCCGATCCTCAGCGCCTCGAGCAGCTGTTTGCCAATCTGCTGGAAAACAGTCTGCGCTACACCGATCCGGGCGGCGGGCTCGGTATTCAGTGTCGCTGCCGTGACCAGCTCGAGATCGAGCTGGCCGATTCGGCGCCGGGGCTGGCACCGGATCAGTATGAACGGATCTTCGAGCGCCTGTATCGCGCCGACCCCTCGCGCAGCCGCCAGCATGGCGGCTCGGGGCTGGGGCTGGCCATTGCACACAGCATCGTGCTCGCCCACGGCGGTACCATTGAGGCCCATGCATCGGCGCAGGGCGGTGTGTCGATCAGGGTGTGCCTGCCGCTTCTGGATGGGCGCTAGACGAGGAGAATCGGAGTGCGTCAGAAACAGGTACTGGTGATCGAGGACGAGCCGAAAATTGCCCGGCTGCTGCTCGATTATCTGGAGGCCGAGGGCTATGCCGCCCACTGGCTGGATAACGGCCTCAAGGTCGTGGACTGGGTGCGCACGCATCAGCCCGATCTACTGCTGCTCGATCTGATGCTGCCGGGTATGGATGGCCTCAGCCTGTGCCGCGCGCTACGCACCTTTACCCGGGTGCCGATTCTGATGGTCAGCGCGCGGGTCGAGGAGATCGACCGCATTCTGGGGCTGGAGATCGGCGCCGACGACTATATCTGCAAGCCGTTTCGCCCGCGTGAGGTGATGGCGCGGGTGAAGGCGATGTTCCGGCGACTTGAGCCGCAGGAGGCGGTACCGGCAACCGGTGCCCTGCAGCTGGATGCCGAGCGTTTTCTCGCTACCTATCAGGGGCGCTCGCTGGAGCTGACGCCGGTAGAATTTCGTCTGCTGCGCACGCTGATAAGTCATCCGGGGCGGATCTATTCGCGTGATGCGCTGATGGAACAGCTGTACGAGGATCGGCGCATCGTGACCCACCGCACCATCGACAGTCACGTCAAGAACCTGCGCAAGAAGATCGCCCGCCAGCAGGGCGATCCGGAGATGATCGGCTCGGTCTATGGCCTCGGTTACCGTTTTGACGTCCCGAGCTGAGGCAGCGTGCTGCTTTCCGGGGTGTGCCCGCCGGCCAATTGCGTTACCCTCGGCGCAAACCGTGATCCGGACCCCGGCGGTCCTGACAAGGAGTATCCATGGCGAAAAAACTCAATTCCCTGCAGGCGCTGGCGGCTCTGACCGGACGCGCACTGCCCGAGGCCGAAGCGGAGCAGGCAACGGAGAATCTGGTCTACAGCACCGACGGCGGCCGGGTGACGCAGAAGTCCGCGGCGGATGCCGATGCGGTGCTCGGTGATGGTCAGGTGCGGGTGCTGCGCGATCGCAAGGGGCGTGGCGGCAAGACCGTGACTCGGGTTACCGGGTTGGCGCTGACCGCGGCCGAACTCAAGGCGCTGTGCAAGGAACTCAAGACCCTGCTCGGTGGCGGCGGCGCGGTGAAGGGGGGCGATCTTGAGCTGCAGGGCGATCATCGCGACCGTCTGCTGGCCTGGCTTAACGAGCGTGGATACAGGGCCAAGGCCAGCGGTGGCTGAGGCGAGTACACATAAAAAAAGCGATCCTGTCGGATCGCTTTTTTTATGTGTCTGCCCGGTGTGCAACCGCCATAGCTCTGGCGCTCGAAGGCCTCAGCACGGGCGTTGAGCGTTTCAGTCCCGGCGCTCGCCGAGGGCCTGTTCGATCTTGCGGTCGGTCTGGTACTGGCTCAGGGCATACACCGACCAGATCGCCGCCGGCAGCCAGCCGATCAGGGTCAGTTGCAGGAGCAGGCAGACAATACCGGCCAGCGGCCGGCCGATGGTGAAGAACTGCAGCCAGGGCAGCAGCAGGGCAAGCAGAAGACGCATGGATGTTCCTCGAAGAAAAAACCCGCCCAGCATAGGGGCGGGTTCGGTGGCAGGCAAGCGCGAGCCTACTCGAAGGCGTCGGCGCGGGCACGTTGGGGCAGGGTGCTGCGAATTTCCGGGTAGCGTTCGGCGAGGCTGATCGAGCGCCCGTCGCTGCCGATAATGCGCACATGGTGGCGTCTGAGTTCGCGCGGTTCGCGCACGCCGCAGGAGTGGGCGATCACGCCGACCTGCTCGACCAGATTCTGTGCATAGTGGGCGACGCGCAGGTATTTTTCCTCCACCACCAGTCCCTTCATCAGATGGGGATCGTGGGTGGTAATGCCCGCCGGACAGCTGTTCTTGTTGCATTTGAGGGCCTGTACGCAGCCGAGTGCAAACATGAAGCCACGCGCGGAATTGACGAAGTCGGCGCCCGCCGCCAGCGCCAGGGCGACCTCGGAGGCGTCGATCAACTTGCCCGAGGCGATCACCTTGACCCGCTCACGCAGGCCGTAGCGGCACAGGGTATCGACCACCAGCGGCAGGCTTTCGCGCAGCGGCAGGCCCATGTAGTCGATCAGTGCCTGCGGTGCCGCACCGGTGCCGCCTTCGGCGCCATCGATGGTGATAAAGTCCGGTGCCCACTCGGGGCCGCGGGCGACGATCAGTTTGCACAGTTCGTCGATCCACTGTTCATCACCGAACACCGCCTTGAATCCGGTCGGCTTGCCGGTCAGGTCGCGGATCAGCTGCAGCTGCTCCAGAAGATCCTCGTTGCTGCGAATTTCCGGATGACGGTTCGGGCTGATCGAATCCTCGCCTTCGGGGATGCCGCGGATTTCAGCGATTTCGCCGGTCACCTTGCGCCCGGGCAGAATGCCGCCCTTGCCGGGCTTGGCGCCCTGACTGAGCTTGAGTTCGAACATGCGGATCTGTGGATAGCGCGCCAGCGCGCGCAGGCGGTCGTGGTCGAGCTCGCCCCTGGCGTTGCGCACGCCGTATTTGGCGGTGCCGATCTGAAACACCAGATCACAACCGGCTTCGAGGTGATAGGGCGAGAGTCCGCCTTCACCGGTATTCATCCAGATACCGGCCGCCTGGGCGCCGCGGGCCAGCGCCTGTACGGCGACCTTGGACAGGGCGCCGTAGCTCATGGCGGAAATATTGAACAGCGAGGCGGTGGTGTAGGGCTCGGCGCAATCGGGCCCGATGGTCAGCAGACGCGGAGTCACGCTGTCGCTTTTCAGCGTCGGATAGGGGCAGTTGACGAACAGCAGGGTGCCGGTGCCGCTGAGGCTTCGGGTGGAGCCGAACGGGACCGTGGTGTCCTGCCCCTTGGCGGCGCGGTAGACCCAGCGGCGCTGGGCCCGGTTGAAGGGCAGCTCCTCGCGGTCCATGGCGAAGAAGTACTGGCGCAGGTATTCCCCGAGCCATTCGGAAAACCAGCGGAAACGGCCGATCACCGGATAGTTGCGTCTGAGGGTGTGGCGCGTCTGATAGCGATCGTAGAGATACAGCAGTGGCAGACCCAGTACCAGCGTGGCCAGCAGCAGGGCGCTGAGGATGACCAGCATTTCCGTACCCAGCAGGGCAATGCGATGAAACTGTTCCAGCATAACCTCTCCCCGAAGCAGGGGCTGCTCGGTGCAGCCCGTTTCCTCAGCCTAACAGGTTACGCGTCTGCTGCGCCTTATTTACAGCAAATGGCGTGTAGATGGCGCGGTACTAGAGCAGCAGCGAGATGCCGACCAGGAGGGTGATCGCCTCGAAGGCTCGCTTGATCGCACGGGCACCCTTGGCGATCGCCAGGTGCGCGCCAAGATAGCCACCGAGCAGGGAGCCTGCCAGCAGCACCGGCAGCCAGGGCCAGTGGATATCGGTCAGCAGGCCGAGGGTCAGGGCGCCGGTACCGTTCCACGCCAGTCCGACCCAGACCAGGGTATGGGCCACGGCGCGGCCGTAGTCGAGGCCAAAGTACAGGCACAGCCACAGGGTGACGAAGAGGCCGGTGCCGGATGTCAGGGAACCGTTGAGAAAACCGATGGTGAAGAGCCCCAGTCCGCCGATCAGGATCCTGCGCGGATCAAGGCCCTGATAGCGGTTTTCAAGGCCGAGTGCGGGCTTGCTGATCGAGTACAGACCCAGGCCGATGGTCAGGAGTCCGAGCGCGGTGCGGGCCCAGTCTTCGGGCACCAGCAGAATGCTGTGGGCGCCCAGCACGACGCCGGGCAGGCCAAAGGCGAGCATCATCAGCGAGATATCGCGCAGCAGGCTGCGTTCGCGGGCATGACGCAGGGCTGCGCCGACGCCCAGGGCCACCGAGGCGACCTTGTGGGTGGCCAGCGCCAGGGCAAAGGGCAGGCCCAGAAACAGCAGGGCGGGAAACTGCAGCAGCCCGGCGCCGCCACCGGAGAAGGCGGAAAAGGTATTGGCGGTCAAGGAGACCAGAAACAGCAGCAGTTGTTCGAGCATGATGGGGCCCCGCATAAAGGCGGCGATTGTAACCGAATGGCGGGTCTGCTGCGGCTTTTAGCGTTCAGGCGCTGCGGGTGCAGTTGCGGCCGTCCTGCTTGGCGGCGTAGAGGGCTTCGTCGGCACGCTGCAGCCAGGCGCTGCGGCTCGGATCATGGCGGTACTCGGCGACGCCGAGGCTGATGCTCAGCGGTTCGTGGGTCTGAAAATCCTGATGCAGTACGGCCATGCGCAGTTTTTCGGCGTATTTCAGCGCGCCCTCAAGATCGGTTTCGGGCAGCAGCAGGATAAACTCCTCGCCGCCCCAGCGAGCTGCGGTATCCACGCTCCGGGTGCGCTGACGGATCAGCTGACCGAGCTGCTGCAGGACCTGATCGCCGAACAGGTGGCCATAGGTGTCGTTGACCTGTTTGAAGTGGTCGATATCGAGCAGCACCAGTGAGGCGGTGTTGTTGTAACGCTGGACATGGGCGAAATGGGTGGTCATCAGCTCGTCGAAACGGGCGCGGTTGTTGAGGCCGGTGAGCTTGTCGGTACTGGCCATCACCTGCAGGCGGTGCAGGGCGCTGCGCAGTTCGTGGGTGCGTTCGCTGACCATCTGTTCGAGCAGTCGGGCCCGCTCTTCAAGCTCCTGCAGCGGCCAGTTTTCCCCCTCCTGCTGGCGGTCGCTGGGTAGTGACAGGTGCATGTGACGCAGACACCAGCGACCGTGCTCGAAGGCGAACAGCGTGCTCAGGCGCAGGTGCTTGAGGCTGATGCGGCGCTCATCGATATGGGTATGCACATCGAGTTCGGCCTGCACCAGACCGAACTGGTGATCGAGCAGCTGCGGCTCGACAAAGTGCACGGCGACCTTGAAGGGATGCGGTGCCTGCTGAAAGTCACGGGCCAGCAGGCTGCGGGCCTGTTCGAGACTGTGCACCACTTCGTCCCTGCCGGTGCCAAAGCCCGAGATCTGGCTGCACAGCATGGCCAGCGTGGCTTCTTCCGAGCGCTCGGTCAGAAAGGCCTGCAGAAAGTGTTCGAAACACGCCTGCAATTCCTGCTGTTGCAAACTGGGCATGGCGGGGCGCTCGCGGCCTGTGGATGGAAGGGTTTATCCAAGCATAGCCACAGAGCCGGAGGTTTTAGTCGTTGTAGCAGGCCCGGGCGTCGGCCACCTGTTCCTGGCTGCTTTGCATCCAGCCACTGCGTGCCGGGCCGACGTGATCGAAGGCCGGGATATAGGGCTTGATGTCGAGCAGGGGGGTGTTATCGAGCAGATCGACCCCGCGGATAAACAGGCGATTGCCTTCGACGCGCAGCAGTTCGACGATCGACAGACCGATGGGATTGGGGCGTGCCGGATAGCGCGTGGCAAAGACCCCGTGGGGACGGTTGTCCATGAACGGGGTGACTTCAAGGCTACAGGGGCCGGCCTGATGCAGATGGTAGATCAGGTACAGGTGGCTGAAGCCTTCGATATCCTTGAGCCCAGCGGTGAGCTCGGGATTGAGGATGATTTCGCCTTCGATGTCGGCACCACCGCGTGGCTGGATCGGCATGCCGGCCAGTTCGGTAAAGGGTGTGCGGACTCGACCAATAGGATGCATAGGTTGGACTCCCGATCAATAACGGGGGTTATTGTGCAGAAAATAACGCCGCCTGTAGCCGATGGGGATCAATGAACCGGGTCGCGTTTACCGGTCCGATTGCTTGTCCTTGAGCCGGTTGCGGGCGCAAGATAGAGGGCTGTCATCCTGCCGAGGAGTGGATTAGTGAAGCGTCGTTACTCTCTGTTGGCTCTTGGCGTAGTGCTGCTCTCAGGCTGCGCCTCTGTGCCGCAGCCGCAGCCTGCGCGCGAGCTTGCGGCAACGCGGCTGATGGCGCCGGTGGAACCCGGGGCCTGGCAGGTTTTGGCGATCGATGCGCGGGCGCGGCGGCTGGCCGATTATGCTCTGGCCAGCCTTGGCGACAGCCAGGCTGATCCGCTGCAGCGTATTGTCGAAGTGCGGGCCCAGCCGGTTTCCGGTACCCGTTATGCCCTGCTGCTGGAGCTGGCCAGTGGTGCCCGCTGGCAGGTAGGGTTGTATCAGGATTCTGATGGACTGCTGCAGCTGATCGAGCGGCGCCGTATCTGAGTCATCGCGGGAGGATAAGGATGAAACACTGCGTGGCCGGCCTGGTGCTGGCGAGTCTGCTGCTGATTGGGGGCTGTGGCCCGAGCGCCGATGAGGAGCTCAATACCTCGGTGCGTACCAGTATCGAGGCCAAGATGGCCGATGCCTTCAAAACCCGGGGGATCGAAGTACAGGCGCTGGCGCTGGCACATCAGCAGGCCGAGCGTTATGAGGGTGAGCTGCTGGTGCTCGAGCAGGGTCAGGAGCGGCGTTATCGGGTCGAGGTCCAGTTCGACGGCACCTATTTTCTGTGGAAAATGCCCGACTGGAAGCCCTGATCGATGGCTGCACTGAACGGCCGTCGGGTGCTTTGCCTGCTGCTGCTGCCCTATGTGCTCTGGCTGATTCTGGCATACCGCTATCACTTTATTGATGGCGTCAACCTGCTGTTTCATGAGGCGGGTCATCTGTTTTTCGGCCTGCTCGGTAGCTGGCCGCATTTTCTCGGCGGCAGTCTCGGGCAGCTGGTCTTTCCGCTGGCCTGCATGATCCAGTTTCAGCGTCAGGGCCAGCCGTTCGAGCGCTGGGTCTGTACCCTGTGGTTGGCCGAGAGCCTGATGTATCTGGCCGAATACCTGGGCGATGCCAAGGTGCAGCGTCTGCCCTTGGTCGGCGGGCATATTCATGACTGGAACTGGATGCTGTCGCGGCTGGGGCTGCTCGACAGTGCGACTGTTCTTGCCTTTCTGGTGCATGCCGGCGCTTCCCTGCTGCTGCTTTACAGCCTGAACAGGATGTGGCGGTTAAGCGCGCCAAATGCCGGTAATTTTGTGTAAGTCTTTTTGTCTTTTACCAAGATTGGGCTAATTTTCTGGAATTTAGCGGATTATAAGGACTCAATCCCCATGCGTATGCGTTCACTTGTACCTCTGATGAGTGCGGCGGTGCTGGCTCAGGGGGCGGCTCTGGCCGATTCACCCTGCAGCTTCGAAGGCAAGCTGTTTTATATCGGCCAGAACGTTGCTAATAATCAGTCGATCTGGCTGTCGGCCAATACCCATCCTGCTTACTACGTCAGTATGGAGCTGCGGGCTCCAGGTCCTGTAACCATCGATTCATTCATGCTCACGCCACAACAAATGCATTTGAGCTTTTCCAATGTAGTGGCCTCGGGTGAAGCGGGTCGTCATTCGCTGTTTGATGTCAGTGATGGCGGCAACTGCGAGATCGGCACTGCGCTGCAGGAAGGGGGTATTACCATCGGAGGCGGCGGTAATGGTGGCGGTGATGGTGGGGATCTGATCGAGGGCATTCAGACAGCGACCCAGCAGATGCTCGCCGGGGCTCTGGGCAAACGGCAGTATTCGATCTCCAATCGAGTGTCGAGCGGTCTGTTGCCCGAAGGCAACCGGCTGGCGAGTAATCTCGGGGAGGGGCCTCTGAGTGCCTCCAGCGGCCCGGTTCCGCTGACACCCGGACGGACACTGGGGCTCTCCTCCGAGTGGCAGGCGTGGATCGAACTGCGTGATTACGAGATCGAGGATCAGCGCTACAAGCTCGATACCAAGGGTGATCTGCAGGAGTTGAATCTTGGGATCGATCGCCTGTTGACGCCGGATCTGGCTGTTGGCGGGGTGTTTGTCTACGAACAGTTCGACGCCAAGGGGTATGCTGGTGCAGTGGCGACGGAATACGACGGGTTCAGCATAGGGCCCTATTTCGGCTACCGGATTACCCCGACGCTGGCTCTGGATGGCTGGCTCGGTTATGCCGAAAGGAAGCTGGAAACCCGCGTGCTCAGCCTCGAAGGCGACAATCGGGTGCGCGAAGCCTTTGCATCCCTGAACCTGACGGCGCATTACGCGCTGGATGAATTTACGATTCGTCCCCGGGCTTCTGTGTTCTATGCCAAAGGCTGGGTCGAGGATCTGGACATGGATGTGTTTGACGGGGCCGGGGTCTATCAGGGGCGGGTGCGCATCGATACCGACAATTTCAATTACGGCGTAGCCGAGCTGTCCAGCGAGTTCAGCCGCACCTATCTGACCTCGAATCAGGAGTGGATGCCCTATCTTCGGGTAGGCATGCAGTATGCCTTCGAGCAGCCCAATGGGGGCAAGATTCTCGATGGCGAACTGGAAGAGGAAGAGGTTTCTCCCTGGAACGGCAGCGCCCGTATCGGGGTGCGTGCCTGGCTCTATCAACGCGCCCAGCTCGAACTGAGCTATGGCTATCTGGGGCTGGCCCAGAATGGGCTGGATGTCGACGAATACCGGCTGGCCGTGAGTGTGCCCTTTTAGGATGTAAGTATGTTGCTGGAGATGTTCCCGTCCTGGGATCTGGTGTTGTGGATGGTGCTGATCTCGGCCGTTGCGGCCTGGTTCAACGGCCTGGTCGGGCTGGGGTACCCGCTGATTGCAACGCCCCTGCTGGCGCTTCTGACCGGCGTGCAGGAGGCCATTCTGCTGACCCTGCTGCCGACCCTGACGGCCAATCTGCTCTGTATCGGCAAGGGCATCGAGGCGCCGTTGCCGGCGCTGTTCGCCCGGTTCTGGCCCATGGTGGCGACTGCGGTAGTAGGGGTCTGTATCGGCACCGGCCTGCTGCTGTTGATGCCCGAATCCTGGCTGAAGCTTGCCGTGGCACTGATGCTGGTGCTGTACCTTCTCTACAGCAGTTTGCGCCGCCGCACCCAGCATCCGGCGACCCTAGGGGAGGGGGCCGGTATCCAGTGTGGCGTCGGCCTCTGTGCCGGGCTGGTGGGGGGCGTTACCAATCTGCTGGCGCCGCCGCTGATCGCCTATTTTCTCGAAACCCGGGAACGTCCGGGCATCAGCGTGCCGGTGATGAACTTCTGTTTTCTGGCCGGCAAGCTGACGCAGCTGGTGCTGTTTGCCTCGGTGGCGGTGCTGGGGCTGCGCGAATGGGTGCTCTCCTTGATCCTGGCGCTGGTGGCTGCACTGGCGCTGCGCTCGGGGATCGCCCTGCGCAGCAAACTGGCGCCACAGCTGTGGCAGCAGCTGTTGCAGGGGGTGCTCTGGATGCTTGCGCTGCTGCTGGTGATTCAGGCGCTGCGGGCGTGGTAGCGCTCGAGCAATTACTTTGTTTTTGTCGTGTGTTTTTTTGAACCCAAGGCCCTTTATTTTTTGTGGGTATGGCTTTGCGTTTGCGGCGCCGGTGACTTAGTGTCGACGCAGCCGCGGGTTGCGGTGTCATAAAAACGACAAGAAAACAGGAGTTCGTACTTATGTCTCGAGCAGGTCAAGCCGCCGGTCAAGGCCGCTATCAATGTCATGGATGTGGCCGTATTGCCCATCTGCCCCACTCCAGTGCCGAGCTTCCGGTATGCCCGGCGTGCAAGGGTGAATCCTATATGCCCGAAGCGCGCTAGCACAAAAAAACGCACGTAGAAGCCGGCTTGCCGGCTTTTGTGCATTTTGGGGGAGAAAACGGTTTTGAGGCTGGCGTTTGGCCGGATCTTATCTATCTTTTGGAGCGTAATGGTATTGCCATAAACGAGCCGATGACTTTATGGAGGAGGTTATGCTCGATCATTTTCTGTTTCCCGGAGTCCGCGTGGAGCCTTGTCAAACCCAGCCTCATACGCTGTGGCTGAAGGGGCACCCCGGTGCGGTGCAGGATGCTTTGAGCCAGGGTGTTGATGCGGTGCGACAGATGTGTCAGCGCAACTGTGAAGTGGTTACCGACTTTTCCGATGCGGGAGAGCGGGTGATCGCGGTCCGCGTCAAGTAGTCTGCACTCGGGCGTCCCCATAAAAAAGCCCGCGCTTAACAGCGCGGGCTTTTTGTCATCGGACTCAAGCAGAACTTAGTTCTTGCTCTTGTCGACGATCTTGTTGGCGGCGATCCAGGGCATCATGGCGCGCAGCTTGTTACCTACCTGCTCGATGCCGTGCTCGGCGTTCTGACGACGACGGGCAGTCATGCTCGGGTAGTTGGTCTGACCTTCGCTGATGAACATCTTCGCGTATTCGCCGGACTGGATACGCTTCAGAGCATTGCGCATCGCTTCGCGGGACTGGGCGTTGATCACCTCCGGACCGGTTACGTACTCACCGTACTCGGCGTTGTTGGAGATGGAGTAGTTCATGTTGGCGATACCGCCTTCGAACATCAGGTCAACGATCAGCTTCAGTTCGTGCAGACACTCGAAGTAGGCCATTTCCGGCGCGTAACCGGCTTCTACCAGAGTATCGAAACCGGCTTTAACCAGTTCTACCGCACCACCGCAGAGGACTGCCTGCTCACCGAACAGGTCGGTTTCGGTCTCGTCCTTGAAGGTGGTTTCGATGATACCGGTACGGCCACCGCCAACACCGGAAGCGTAGGACAGCGCGATCTCTTTGGCGTTGCCGGAAGCGTCCTGGGCAATCGCGATCAGATCCGGGATACCGCCGCCACGTACGAACTCGGAACGTACGGTGTGGCCCGGTGCCTTCGGAGCGATCATGATGACGTCCAGATCCTTGCGCGGCTCGATCTGGTTGTACAGGATGGCGAAGCCGTGGGCGAAGGCCAGAACGGCGCCTTCCTTCAGGTTCGGCTCGATCTCTTCCTTGTACAGAACAGACTGGAACTCGTCCGGAGTCAGGATCATGACTACGTCAGCGCTGGCAACGGCTTCGGCAACTTCTGCAACCTTCAGACCGTGGTTCTGGGCCTTGGCTACGGAGGAGGAGTTGGCACGCAGACCTACGGTTACGTCAACGCCGGAATCCTTCAGGTTGCACGCGTGGGCGTGACCCTGGGAGCCGTAACCGATGATGGCTACTTTCTTGCTCTGGATGATGGAAAGGTCGCAGTCCTTATCGTAATAAACTTGCATCGTCAGCTCCAAAAAGCGATTGATTGGGGGCGTCATACGCCGATGCAGCTACCTTAAGTGAAGTGACGTGTTGCGTAAAATGATATATTTGCAACGCTCTGTCCCTGAATTTGCAATACTCGCTGCGCGGAGAGATCGATGGATATCCGTACCCTGAAACTGTTTTTGCATCTGGCCGAGGCGCTGCACTTTGGTCGTGCCAGTGAAGCCGCCCATATAAGTCCGTCGGCACTGAGTCGCAGCATCAAGCAGCTGGAGGAAGAGCTTGGCGTGGTGCTGTTCGAGCGTGACAACCGCAAGGTACGTCTGACCCATGCCGGACAGGCCTTTGGGGGCTACGCGCGTGAGGCGGTCGATGGCTGGGAGGCGATGCGCACGCGTCTGCAAAGTGCCTCGGGCGAGCTGTCCGGTGAAATCAGCCTGTTCTGTTCGGTGACTGCCAGTTACAGCTTTCTGTACGAGCTCTTGAGCCGCTTTCGCCTTAAGTATCCGAAAATCGAGATCAAGCTGCATACCGGCGATGCGGCGGCGGCGCTCGGGCGGGTACTCAGCGGCGAGGAAGATATCACCATTGCCGCGCGCCCCGATCGTCTGGCGCCCCAGCTGGCCTTCAAGCGTATCTGTATCTCGCCGCTGGTGTTTATTGCACCGCTGGCTGATCCGGGCATCGAGCACCTGATCGAAACCGCAGCCTGGCGTGAACTGCCGATGATTCTTTCGGAGGAAGGTCTGGCGCGTCAGCGTGTCGACGGCTGGTTCCGGCGCAAGGGCATCAAGCCGAAGATCTATGCCCAGGTCGCCGGTAACGAAGCGATCGTGAGCATGGTGGGGCTTGGTTTTGGCGTGGGTGTGGTGCCGAAGATCGTCCTCGACAACAGCCCGCTGGCCGATCGGGTGCGCATCTTGTCGGTGGCTCCCAGTCTGGAGCCCTTCGAGGTGGGGCTCTGTGCCCTGCAAAAACGGCTGACCAATCCGCTGGTCGGCGCCCTCTGGCAGCAGCTCGAGGCGATGCCGCCGACTCAGCGATAGCGCGTCAGCAGATGATCGATGACGCCCTCAAGGCGCATCTGCTGCAGCACATGGTAGGCCTCTTCAATGGCGATCGGGGGCGCGGCGGTAAAAGCCGCGCGGCGGTAGTGGGTCGATGCGATCAGCTCTGCCCGCTGAAACAGGTCGGCATCGTCACGATGGCTGAGCAGATAGTCGAGCTGGATACGTGAGCCGATCAGGGCGTCGATGCGTCCGGCGGCCAGCCGATCGAGATTCTGTTCGAGGTTGGTGCCGTCATCGCGCAGCACCGTACCGTCCTCGAAGAAGTCCATCAGCCCCTCGTAGTGATAGCCGCGCAGGGTACCCAGCCGTTTGCCCTCAAGATCAGCAAAGCGCTGCAGCACAAAGCGGTGCTGGGGATGCTGCAGGAAGATATCCTCGTCCTTGAGAATGGGGGCGGACCAGCGGTACTGATCGGCATACTGGAACCAGACCGGATTGGCCAGCGGAAAGACATGGATCTGGCCCGACAGCAGAGCGGCTTCCTGACGTTTGCGCGGGACCGAGACGTACTGGATCTTGACCTGCAGGCGCTGGCCGAATTCATCCATCAGTTCCTTGATCAGCCCGCCGCGTATCTGGCCGTCGGCATCGCGCAGCACAAAGGGTGGCGCCTGGCCGTCACCGATGCCCACGATCAGGGGCTCGGCTGCCAGCGGGCCGCACAGCAGCAGAACAAGCATCAGGATTGATCTTCTCAGGGCCGGGAATACAGCGCACATGGGGCGTTCCGGATCGCAGGTATTTAACCCAGTGTAGTTGTGCGGCGGGGCCGTGCTAGCGGTAGCGCTCGAGCAGCTCGGTAATGCGGCCCTGCTGGCGCAGCGCTTGAAGCGCGCGTTCGAGCTGCTCGATGCTGATGGGGGCATGTTTTGACAGCGCCAGGTGCCGCGGGTTGTTGGCCACGATCAGATCCAGCTTGCGAAAGCGTTCGGGATGCGGCATCTGGCGCAGCTGATCGTCAATCATCACTTCGGAGTCGACCAGCAGATCGATACGCCGCGCGGCGAGACGCTCGAGATTCTGCCGTAGGTCGTGGCCATCGTCGCGCAGCAGCATGCGGTGCTCGAAGAAAAAATCGAGCTCGGGATAGTGGTAGCCGAGGATGGTACCGATGCGCCGTCCGCTGAGGCCGTGCAGATCGGTGATGGGGCCCGGCTCGTCGCGCCGGACGATGAGCACGTCACGGTCTTCGATCCAGGGGGCGCTCCAGAAAAATGCGTCGGCGTCCGGCAGCCAGGCCGGGTTGGCGTGGGGCAGCAGATGCAGCTGGCCAGCCAGCAGCTGCTGTTGCAGGCGCTTGCGCGGCAGCAGGCGGTATTCGACCTCGATACCGAGTTCCGCGCCCAGTTCATCGACCAGCGCCTTCAGCAGTCCTCCGGCAAGGGCTCCGTGCTCGAGTTCGATGTAGGGGCGCTGCTGATTTTCGGTGATGCCGACAATCAGAACGGTCTGTGCATGGGCGCATGCCGTCGCCAGCAGTGTCACCGCCAGCAGCAGGGAGCCTGCCCTGGAACTCAGGGCGGCCAGCCATGTGCGGATAGCCGTTGTGATGACGGGCATGGTCGTCGCGATCCTCCGGTCAGTGTGCCGTGGGGCTGATCAGGGCATCCACCACCCCCGCTTGCAGCAGGCGTTGCAGGGCTTCCTCCAGTGCTGCCCCGGAGCAGGGTGCCTGTGGCGTCAGGGCCATGCGGTAGTACTGCTCGGATGCGCTGAAGGGGGCGATGACAAACTGGTCCGGATTCTGTGCGGCCAGATGGAGGATGACCAGCTCGGAATCGATCAGTGCCTCGATACGGCCGCGGGCCAGACGACGGAGATTCTGCGCCGTGGTGTGGCCGTCACTGCGCAGGATCAGGTGGCGTTCGAACCAGAATTCAAGCAGCGGATACTGATGGCCCATGACGGTGCCGAGGCGCTTGCCGTACAGATCGTTCAGGCTGTTGACAGGCGCGAGCGTGTCCTGGCGCAGCAACAGGCGTTCACGGCTGTGCAGCCAGGGATTTGTCCAGTAGAGCGGAAGGTCGGCCTCCAGCCAGTCAGGGCTGCTCGCGGGCAGCAGATGCACCTGGCCGGACTTCAGGGCCTGCTCCAGACGCTTGCGGGGCAGGGGAATGTACTGTGGGCTCAGGTGCAGTTCCTGCGCCAGTCGATCGATGAGTTCCTTGAGGATGCCGCCGCTGATGTGGCCCTCTTCGCGCAGCACAAACGGGGCCTGTTCATGATCGCTGATCAGAACACGGAGCACCGGCAGCGGTACGTCGCTCGCCGCAGCGGGCAGGGGCAGCAGTGCCAGGGCAAGCGCGCCAAGCAGCGCCAGCAGGCGGGTTCGGCGGGCGCGATACAGGGTGGAGAATCCGGCGTCCATGCTACAACACTAGCGCGAGTCATCGTTTCTGTCGGCTGCTTCAGGGCGTACGCGGGGCTTCGAGGATGGCGTTGATACGGCCTTCATCGAGCATCTGTTGCAGCGCGTTACTGAGCGCTTCGAGTGTGCAGGGGGCGTTGGGACTTAGCGCAATGAAGCGCTGATGTTCATCGGCTACCAGCTCAAGCAGGACAAACTGGTGCGGATTGTTGTGGGTGCGCAGCTGATAGTCGATGAGACGCTGTGAACCGATCAGGGCATCGATACGCCCGGCGGCGAGTTTCTGGAAGCTTTGCTCGAGGGTGTGGGCATCGCTGCGGGCAATAAAGTTCTGCTCGAACCAGAACTCGAGTTCGCCGTAGCGGTGACCGAGAATAGTACCCAGCTGGCGGCCATTGAGATCGTCAAACGCGCTGACCGCGAAGGTGTTGTTGCGGTTGAGCACAAAGCGGTTCTGATCGCTCATCCAGGGCTGGGACCAGAGCAGGGAGCGATCGTTGTGCCAGCGTGGGTTGGTATGGGGCACCAGATGGATGCGGCCGTTGGCCAGGCTCTGTTCGAGCCGTTTGCGCGGCAGCAGCAGATAGTGCACTTCGAGCCCCAGGCGCTGACCGAGTTCGTCCATCAGCTCCTTGAGAATGCCGCCGGTGACGGTCTGCTCATCACGAAACACATAGGGTTCGAGCTGATGCTCGCCGATACCCACGATCAGGGGCGTGGCGCTGGCCGAAAGCAGCCAGCCAAGAGCGAGCAGAGTCAGCAGCGCTTTCATGTGCATGGATTCTCGAGCAGACAAAGGTTACTTAAAGTTCAGTTTGTTTTTGGCGCCGTTGCCAGATCCGGCCGGCAGGGATCTGTGGCAATAAAAAAGCCGCTCAAGCGAGCGGCTTTTTCCAGCGGCAGAACCGATTACAGGCTCAGCACCTTTTCGCCACGGGCGATACCGCAGACACCGGTGCGCACCACCTCAAGGATGCTGGCCTCGCCGACGGCCTGGATAAAGGCGTCGAGCTTTTCGCTGTCACCGGTCAGCTGCACCACATAGGTGCTGGCGGTGACATCGACCACCTGGGCGCGGAAGATGTCGGCGCTGCGCTTGATCTCGGCGCGCTGGGCACCGGTGGCCTTCACCTTGATCAGCATCAGCTCGCGCTCGACATGGGCGCCCTCGGACAGGTCGACCAGCTTGACCACGTCGATCAGGCGATTGAGGTGCTTGGTGATCTGCTCGATCACCTGCGCCTCGCCCTGGGTGGTCAGGGTGATCCGTGAGAGGGTCGGATCTTCGGTCGGTGCTACGGTCAGCGACTCGATGTTGTAGTTACGCTGGGAGAACAGACCGACGATGCGCGACAGTGCACCTGGCTCGTTTTCCACCAGTACAGAAAGGATATGGCGCATCTTAGGTTCGCTCCGTCTTGCTTAACCACATGTCCCGCATGGACCCACCGGCGATCTGCATCGGGTAGACGTGCTCGCTGGTATCGACGCGGATATCCAGGAACACCAGACGATCGGTGATCGCAAATGCCTTTTCCAGCGCCGGTTTCAGATCTTCGGGTTTTTCTACCCGAATACCGATATGGCCATAGCTTTCGGCCAGCTTGATGAAGTCCGGCAGCGAATCCATGTAGGAGTGCGAGTAGCGGCTGTCGTACTGCATGTCCTGCCACTGACGCACCATCCCCAGAGCCTGGTTGTTGAGCATGATGATCTTGATGTTGAGGTCATACTGCAGACAGGTGGAGAGCTCCTGAATGTTCATCTGGATGCTGCCCTCACCGGTCACGCAGGCCACGGTGGCCTCGGGGTGGTGCAGTTTGACGCCCATCGCCGCCGGCAGGCCGAAGCCCATGGTGCCGAGACCACCCGAGTTGATCCAGCGGTGCGGTTTGTCGAACTTGAAGTGCTGGGCGGTGAACATCTGGTGCTGGCCCACATCGGAGGCGACAAAGGGATCCTGATCCCGGGTCACTTCCCATAGGGTCTCGATCACTTCCTGCGGCTTGATGATGTTGGCATCGCGCGTGTAGGGGTAGAGCCCGTCGCCACGGGACGCGCGCCACTCGTTGATCTGACGCCACCAGCTGCCGAGCGCATCCTGCTCGAGCTGACGCCCCTTGACCTGGGTGAGCATTTCGCTCAGCACCTGATCGACCGGGCCGACGATCGGAATATCCACCGGAATATTCTTCGCAATCGAGGCCGGATCGATATCCACATGGATGATCTTTGCGGTCGGGCAGAATTTCGGGTTGGCGGTGCCGTTGGTAACCCGGTCATCAAAGCGTACGCCGATGGCCAGAATCAGGTCGGCATGGTGCATCGCCAGATTGGCGCTGTAGCTGCCGTGCATGCCGAGCATGCCGAGAAACTGCGGGTCGGTGCCCGGGAAGCCGCCAAGGCCCATCAGGGTGTTGGTCACCGGCAGGTTCAGCTGGCGTGCCAGCTCGGTCAGCTGTGCGCTGCCGCCGCCCATCACCACACCGCCACCGGCGTAGATGATCGGGCGCTTGGCCTGCATCAGCAGGTCGATCGCTTTGCGAATCTGGCCGGTGTGGCCGCGGCTGGGCGGATTGTAGGAGCGGATCTTGACCTTTTTCGGGTAGACGTACTCGTACTTGTCCACCGGATTGGTGATGTCCTTCGGCAGATCGATCACCACCGGGCCGGGACGGCCGCTCTGGGCCAGATGGAAGGCCTTTTTGATCGTTTCTGGAATTTCGGCGGCATCCTTGACCAGGTAGCTGTGCTTCACGATCGGGCGGCTGATGCCGACCATATCGGTTTCCTGGAACATGTCCGTGCCGATCGATGCGGACGGTACCTGCCCGGAGAGCACGACCATCGGAATCGAATCCATGTAGGCGGTGGCAATACCGGTAATGGTGTTGGTGGCGCCGGGGCCGGAGGTCACCAGGACGACGCCCGGCTTGCCGGTGGCACGTGCGTAGCCGTCGGCCATATGGGTGGCGGCCTGTTCGTGACGGACCAGAATGTGGGTGACCTTGTCCTGGCGGAACAGTGCATCGTAGACGTGCAGCAGCGATCCGCCCGGATAGCCATAGATATACTCAACGCCCTCGTCAGCGAGTGAGCGGACGACCATTTCGGCGCCTGATAAAAGCTCCACTTGCTTACCCTCTAGAAATTAAAGCGAGCACACAAGCGCGCTCGCAGGAAATACGGATCCAGCTCCGACCTGTTGCTGTGGCTTGCAGGCGCAGGCACGGGAGTGGCTGCCTCTGGTTATGGCACAACTGCGGTGGGTTTCACAAGCTGGATGATTGTCGTCTAGTCGCGGACCCCGGGTTTTCGTGGTCCGGAACGCCAGGAACGGATAGCTCCTTGGCATGATCAGCAGGCTGTGTGGTGCTGCCGGTCGGAGGTCAGGGCTATGCTCCCTGTTCAATCGGTTGCCCGATGCGAAAAATGGTCGCAATAGAGGCAAAGATAGGCACGTATTCTTGATATTTTGCTAGCTTGAGTCAAGTAATTGGCCCTGTTGCACAGTTTGTAGTAACAGGTCTGGGCCAAGCTTGGCGGATTAGTTTAAGGTAATTGAATAAAACCCTTTTATATCGGTTAGAGAGCAGTGAGCGGGCGATGAAATCTTGGCTGTGTACGGCGCTGATGGCGCTGACCCTGGTGGGCGCTGCGGCGTCTGCAGAAACCTTTTACAAATGGCAGGATGCCGAAGGCGTAACCCACTATGGGGCTCTGCCGCCGATCGGGGTCGAGGCCGAGCCGGTCAACACGCGCACCGGATCCGGCTCTGCGGCGGTGACTCCAGCGCCTGTCGTTGCCGAACCGCGTCAGGAGCAGGAAGCGTTTGAAGAGCAGCTTGACGCGACCCGTAAGGCGCGTGATGCCGAGCTGGCCAAGGCCTGTGCCGATGCGCGAGCCGCGCGCCTGAGCTTTGAAGCCAAGCACCGGATTCGTCTCAAACAGGCCGACGGCAGCTACAAGATGCTGAGTCAGGAAGAGAAGATGGCCGAGATCGAAAAGATCGACCAGCAGATCGAAGACTATTGCAACCCGCAGTGAGCGCACGATCCGGGTTCGAACGCTACGCATCAAAAAAGGCCCTGCAGGGCCTTTTTTGATGCGCGGCAATCAGCTCAGTACCCGATCGCAGTGGGCGATCAGAATCAGAATTTCACGGGTGCCGCGCAGGCCCTGCAGCTTAAAGGATTCTTCGGCGTAGGGGAGGATGGCGCTGCCACCCGGCAGTGGCGCGCCGGCATCGATCAGGGCGCGCAGACGCGGAATATAGATCCACTGCAGCCATTGCTGAAAATGCATGCTGTCGACACAGAACGGCAGGGTGCTGGCCATTGCGTCGGGACTGGGCGGTTGTGCATCCCAGAGCCGTTGGCGCTGCAGCGCGGTTTCCAGATCGTCGAGGAGATCGAGCAGTTGATCCGACATGGGGTTCCTTCAGTACAGACATAGTTCACAGGTCTGCGAGCAGCGCCTGCAGCGCCCGGCGGGTGCTGGCATCCTCGCTCAGGGACAGGCCGCGCTGGGCCAGCTGGCGGGCCTGGGCCGGTTGCGCCAGAGCCTGATGGGTGCGGGCCAGCTCGTAATAGATTTCGCCATCACGCGGACTGATACGCAGAGCGCGCTCAAGGCTGGCCAGTGCGGCTTCGCTGGCGCCGCTGCGGCGCTGATCGCGGGCACGCTGAATCAGACTGCTGACCGCGGCGGGGCGTTCCTGAGGATGGGTGACGCGGGTGTCCGGGCGCGTCGGGGCGGGTAGACTCGCGCGCTCCTCGATCGGCGGTGCCGGCCGGATCACCGCTGATTCGGGGTAGGTACCGCCGTGATAGGGGCTGGCACAGCCCCCAAGCAGCAGCGCGACCAGCAGCGGGCCAAGCCCGATACGCAAATCTTGCATGAGAACGCCTCTATCGCAGCCAGTTTTCGAGCCAGTCTACCACACGGCTGGAGGCTGTCTCGGCACAGGGGACGCGTCGATCGGGCTCTGAACCGGCAATAAACGGCAGTTCACGGCTGCCACTGCAGACGCGGCTCGACGCCAGCCCCGAATCGGCATCGATCCAGTGGTACTCGATCCCCTCCGGCACCCGGCCCTGCAGGGGCTGGTTCTGACTGAGGCCCATGAAGCGGGTCCAGGCCCTGAGGGCGCCGCTTGAACCGGTCAGGCGCGTGGGACTGTTGTCGTCATGGCCCATCCAGACCACGGCAAGCCGATCCTGAGAAAAGCCGGCAAACCAGCTGTCGCGGTTATCGTTGCTGGTGCCGGTCTTGCCGGCCAGATTGAGCTGGCGGGGCAACTGGTTGTAGGCGCTGCGCCCGGTGCCTTCGTGCATCACCCCCTGCAGGGCGTAGTGCAGCAGATGCATCGCACGCGGATCGACGGTCTCTTCGACCTCGAGACTGTAGCGGGTCAGTAGTTCGCCCTCGCGGGTCTGTACCGAGCGAATTGCCCGCAGCGGCATGCGGAAACCACCGCTGGCGATGGTCTGATAGATCTGGGTGACCTCCAGCGGGGTCATCGGCAGGGCGCCGAGCAGGCTGGCAGGGACCGGATCAGGCAGTTTCGGCGCTCCCAGGGCATACAGGGTGCGATAGACCGCATCCAGCCCGAGCTCCATGCCCAGTCGCGCGGTGGCAATGTTGTAGGATTTGGCCAGGGCGCGATAGAGCGGGATCTGGCCGTGGCTCTGGCGATCGAAATTGCGCGGCGACCACTGGTTGCCGTTGGCCAGATTCAGCGTCAGCGGGCTGTCGTCAATCAGGCTGGCTAGGCTGTAGCGTTCGGCATGGGCCAGTGCGGTCAGATATACCGCCGGCTTGACCAGCGAGCCGATCGCGCGACGCGCATCCAGGGCGCGGTTGAAGCCGGCATAACCACTGTTGCGCCCGCCAATCAGCGCCAGCACATCGCCGGTCTGGGCCTGGGTCACCACCATGGCGGTTTCCAGCGCACGATCGCCCAGCTGTTTCAGGGTCTGTGCGATCGCGCTCTGCGCCTGCTGCTGCACCAATGGATCCATATGGGTGAAGATCTGCAGGCCTTCACTGGTCAGATCCTCCTCGCGGTAATCGCGCTGCAACTGTCTGCGGACCAGATCGAGGTAGGCGGGGAACGAGTTGGTGCGCAGGCGTTCCTCGGGGACCACACCCAGCGGCTGGCGCTGGGCCTGTAGCGCCGCCTGCCGGCTGATAATGCCCTGCTCGGCCATGATGTCGAGCACCAGATTGCGCCGTTCCAGCGCGCGCTCCGGTTGCCGGTGGGGGTTGTAGTAGGAGGCGCCCTTGACCAGCGCCACCAGCAGGGCGGCCCGCGCGGGGCTCAGTTCGCTGACCGGCTGGGCGAAATAGAACTGGCTGGCCATGCCGAAACCATGGATCGCCAGACGCCCCTGCTGGCCGAGGAACACCTCGTTGAGATAGCTCTCGAGGATCTCTTCCTTGCTGTAGTGAAACTCCAGCAGCAGTGCCATCGGCAGCTCCTGCAGCTTGCGCCAGAGCGAGCGCCGGTTGGTCAGGTAAAAATTCTTGACCAGCTGCTGGGTCAGGGTGCTGCCGCCCTGGACAAAACGACCGGCCTTGATATTGGCCAGCATGGCGCGGCTGATACCGCGTACGGAGACGCCGGCGTGGTCATAGAAACCGCGGTCCTCGACGGCCACCAGTGCCTGCACCAGAAACTCCGGTACTTCATCGAGCTTGACCAGAATGCGGTCTTCAAAGGAGGCCGGGTAGATGCCGCCGATCAGCTGCGGGTCGAGGCGGATCAGCTCCTGCGGACGGCCCTGCAGATCGCTCAGCCGAGTGATACGGTTGCCGCTGAACTCGATACGCAGCTGGCGCGCCGGCTCTTGGCCATCGGGGAACAGGAAGTCACGGCTGTAGACATGCAGACGATTGGCGCTGCGACTGAAGGTACCCGGATGTTGCAGGCGGCGTACCGGCAGATAGCCCTGGCGCTTGAGCTGAGCCTGCAGGCTGTCGATGTCGAGTTCGGCGCCGGGATAGAGTTCGATCGGTTGCGCGTAGACCTTGGCCGGCAGGGCCCATTTTTTGCCCTCGAACTGTCGGGTAATCAGGGCATCGAGGTATACCAGCCAGACACCGAGCAGTACCAGCGCGGCCAGAGCGAGTTTGCCCAGCAGTAGGCCGATTTGCCTGGAGCGCCCTGTGACGGGCTTTGCCTTGCGTGTGTTGCTGCGCCTTTTGCCAGGGCGTGCGGGGCTGCGCCGTTTGCTGGAGCCGGTGCGGGGAGTCGAGGGTGGGGATTTTTTTTGCGCCATAGCCGGCGATTATAACGATACGGCTCTGCGAACACAGGGCTCTAGGTGTAAATGCGTGCGCACCCGGTTCGGGATGGGGGCAACATTCAAATTCCGCCGTTACGGAGTCATAATGACGCTCTGCACTGAATATAATAATGACCGTTTCAGACGGTCCCATGCGACGGGAAGCTCCTGTGACCACAGCCTTGATCCAAGCACTGCAAAACCCCGATCTGTACGATCATCCGGTAACCGAATTTCGTCTGATCGAAACCCATATCTCCTGGGTTCTGCTGACCGGAGACTATGTCTACAAGATCAAGAAGCCGGTCAATTTCGGTTTTCTGGATTTCTCCACCCTCGAGCAGCGTCGTCAGTTCTGTGAAGCGGAAGTGGCGCTGAACCAGCGTTCGGCTCCGGAGCTGTATCTTGGCGTATTGCCGCTGACCGGTTCGGCCGAAGCACCGCAGGTGGGCGGGGCAGGCGAGCCCTTTGAATATGCCATCCGTATGCGCCAGTTCCCGCAGGACAAACTGCTCAGCGCCCTGCAGGAGCGCGGCGAGCTTGAGCTTGCACAGGTTCAGCAGCTGGCCGAGGTGCTGGCCGACTTTCATGGTCGGATCGAAGCGGCGGCGGCTGACAGCCCCTGGGGTACGCCGGAAGCGGCCAATGCGCCGGTGGTTCAGAACTTCGAGCAGATTCTGCCGTTTCTGCAGACCGAGGCACAGAAGGCGCAGCTGGAACGTTTGCAGGGGTGGGCCGAGCAGCAGTTTGCGCGCCTTGAACCTGTGATTGCCGCGCGCAAGGCGGCTGGTTTTGTGAAGCCCTGCCACGGTGATCTGCATCTTGGCAATATCACCCTGATGGATGGGCGGGTGACCCTGTTCGACTGCATCGAGTTCAACGACAGTTTCCGCTGGACCGATACCATGGCCGATCTTGGTTTTCTGCTGATGGATCTTGATGCGCGTGGACAGGAACGCTGCGCCCATCGCCTGCTCAACCGCTATCTCGAGGTCAGCGGTGATTACGCCGGGCTCGAGGTGCTCGATTTCTACAAGGCCTACCGGGCCATGGTACGGGCCAAGATTGCGCTGTTTTCCCTGCAGCCCGAGCAGCAGAGTGCCGCTGAACAGGCGGCGTTGTGGCAGCAGTATCAGCAGTACGCGGATATGGCCGAACGCTATACCGAGGAGCGCCGCCCGCTGCTGGCGGTAACGTTCGGTGTGTCCGGGTCGGGCAAGACTACCGCGACGCAGCAGCTGGTCGATCAGCTGGGGCTGATCCGGGTACGCTCGGATATCGAGCGCAAGCGCCTTTTTGGTCTGGGCGAGCAGGCCGAGAGTGCCGGGCAGGCCGATATTTACACCGCCGATGCCAGCGAGCGCACCTATCAGCGGTTGCAGATGCTGGCCGCGCAGATGCTCGGTTATGGCTATCCGGTGGTGCTGGATGCGACCTACTTAAAACGCAGCGAACGTGCGGCGACTGCCGAGGTGGCGAAGGTGCAGGGATGTGCGCGTGTCATTTTGCAGCTGCAGGCCAGTCTCGAGCATATCCGTGCCTGGATCGCCGAGCGTCAACAGGCAGGCCAGGATGCTTCGGAAGCGGATGTTGCGATCATGGAGCAGCAGCTGCAGTGGCTCGAGCCGTTGACCGACGATGAGCTTGAAGACGCCTGGCTGGTCTGTTCCGACTGCGCCGACGGTTATGAGCAGATGGTCGACCACCTGCGTACCGTACTGCAGCACTGAGGGCGTTTACTGCCAAAAAAGCCGGCCATGAGGCCGGCTTTTTGCTTTTCTGGCTGAAAAATAATCGTTTTGCCGAATCGGTCTATTCTTATCCAAAACGTGCCGCGTCATGAATCGCATTTGAGGATTCGCGCAGGCGGGGGAGAACAATTACAAGGGTAGGGGCCGTGGCTGAAGAGTTGATTGAACTTAAGAATCTGGGACGAACGTCGGTGCAGTGGCTCAATGCGGTCGGCATTCGCGATCCGGAGCAGTTGGCGCAGATCGGCGCCGTGGAAGCCTTCTGCAAGATCAAGGGACGGGGCTTCAAGGTCTCCAAGGTGCTGCTGTACGCCCTTGAGGGTGCGTTGATCAATGCACATTGGAATCAGCTGGATCCGGCGTACAAGCAGCGTCTGATCGCCCAGGCGGTGCGCCAGGGTGTCGATGTCTAGGCCCTGAAGGCAGAGCGGATGAAGTTTTACTTTACACGGGTAATGAGAATCATTATTGTTAAGGCGTTGTCGAGAGACATCCGCTGCGCAGGACGCTGATCCGATGCTCCTGGGCAGGTTATCTCCTCATCAGGCTAATCATGTTCGAAGCACTCTGTCCGAGTGCTTTTTTTTTGCCTGACGATTATGCCTTGTGAGTACACTGCGCTTTTTCGAGGCGAATTCAGATGCGCAGTATTTCTCTTTGCCCGTTAGCTGAACTGGAGAATCCGGGTAGTCGCGGTTTCGGGCAATACAACCTGTTCGTGGTGCGCAAGGGCGATGCGGTCTTTGCCTACCGCAACCGCTGTCCTCATCGAGGGATCGAGCTTGAATGGGTGCCGGATCAGTTTCTCGATCACGCAGGACGGATGATCCAGTGTGCGACACATGGCGCGCTGTTTCTGATCGAAAACGGCGCCTGTGTCGCCGGGCCCTGTCAGGGGCAGGGGCTCGAAGCCATAGCGTGTCGGGTCGAGTCCGGGCAGATCTGGGTCGATCTCGATGAGGACTGATGCGGGCTAAAGCACCACCTCAAGCTTTCGGCTCAGAACGACCGCTTCGGGACTGAGTTCGGCACCGTAGGCCAGTATTTCCACGCCGTTCTGCCGGGCTTCTTCCAGCGTATCGGCGTATGCGGGATCAATCGCTCGTGCGGGGGCCACTCGGTTAATGGCACTGTGCTGGACACAGAACAGCAACACGGCGCGGGCGCCGCCTCTGGCCACTTCGATCAGCTCGCGCAGATGCTTGCTGCCGCGTGCGCTGACCGCATCGGGAAAGAGCCCAAGGCCATCCCCCATCGCCAGGGTGACGCTTTTGACTTCGATATAGCAGTCGGGCTTTTCCCGGTCGCTCAGCAGCAGGTCGATACGGCTGTTTTCCCGGCCGTATTTGATCTCGGTCGCGAGTGTTGCGTAGCCCTGGAGTTCCTGGATCAGACCGTTTTCGATCCCCTCGCGCACCAGGGTGTTGGCCTTGTTGGAGTGGATGCAGGCGATGCCCTGAACCTTGGGCTCCTGAAGATTGAGCTCGACCAGTTCCCAGGTGTGCGGGTATTTGCGTTTAGGGTTATCGCTGGTGCTGTACCAGATTCGGCTGCCGGGCTCGGCGCAATGGCGCATCGAACCGGTATTCGGGCAATGCACCGTCAGCTCCTGACCGTCGGGCAGGCGGACATCGGCCAGAAAACGTTTATAGCGGCGGATCAGTTCAGCCGGTTGCAGAGCAGGGCGGTAGTGCATCGGATTTGGGTCTGTACAGCGGAGATCAGGAACCTTTCTACGGGGTTTGCCCTCCAAGGTAAATGCATGGATGCGCCGGAATCGGGGCATCTGTCCGCTATAATGCGGTCTACACTGGATCAAAGGTGCCTGCAGGGTGGTGAGGATGCGTGACAGAGCGCTCACGGGGGTGCTTTTCCCGGCGCCATTTTTTTTCTGTGGTGCTGTGGCTTTTCCTCCTGATGGGGTTCTGGTATTTTCACTGCCTTTCGGAAAGTGCGTAGTTTAAAGATTTCGAATCCACGGCCCTTCAGCCAGTGAGAAAGTCTTAGCGTAACGAGGCTGTTATATGTCAGCACAGAAACAAGCAGACAACGGAAAACTGCTGCGCTCCTTTGAGCCCTACCAAGAGGCTGAGGGCGAGGAGTACATGAACGAGAAGCAGATGGCGCACTTTACCGCCATTCTGCAGCAGTGGAAGCAGGAGCTGATGGAAGAGGTCGACCGTACGGTTAACCATATGCAGGATGAAGCGGCCAACTTCCCGGATCCGGCCGACCGCGCCAGTCAGGAAGAGGAATTCAGCCTGGAACTGAGAACCCGGGATCGCGAGCGCAAGCTGATCAAGAAGATCGAAAAGACCCTCGAGCGTATCGAGGAAGACGATTACGGCTTCTGCGATCACTGCGGTGTCGAGATCGGCATCCGTCGCCTCGAGGCACGTCCGACGGCCACGCTGTGCATCGACTGCAAGACTCTGGCCGAGATCAAGGAGCGCCAGACCGGCATCT
Organism: uncultured Pseudomonadales bacterium; assembly: GCA_964461355.1. Taxonomy (GTDB): domain Bacteria; phylum Pseudomonadota; class Gammaproteobacteria; order Pseudomonadales; family CAYWUD01; genus CAYWUD01. The sequence goes on from CAYWUD010000002.1 coordinate 26,657, forward strand.
GATCGGCGCCTGCCGAATCCTTGAGCACACCGACAGCGACCGATGCCTTCATCAGTCGCTGTTTTTTTATGCGGTTAAACGATGCGCGACGATACCTATATCGGGCGATTTGCCCCTACACCTTCAGGTCCTCTGCATTTCGGATCGCTGGTCGCGGCGCTGGGCAGTTACCTTGATGCGCGTGCCCGGGGCGGGCAGTGGCTGGTGCGGATCGAGGATCTGGACCCGCCGCGCGAGATGCCGGGCGCTGCCGATAACATCCTGCGGACCCTGGATCAGTTCGGTCTGCACTGGGACGGGGCGGTGCTATACCAGTCTGGACGTATCGATGCCTACCATGCGGCGCTGGAAGCCCTGCGCAGTGTCGGTCGGGTCTATTACTGCACCTGTTCGCGCAAGACGCTAGCGCCTTTTGCCGGCGTTTATCCGGGCTTTTGCCGCACGCAGTTTGCCCCGCCTGCCGAGGGTTCTGCGGCGGTCCGCTTCCGTCTGCCCGAGGGGGGGATCACATTCGAGGATCGCCTGCAGGGATCGCAGGGCAGCGCGTTTGCCTTGCTTGGGGACCCCACCATCCTGCGCAAGGACGGGCTCTTTGCCTACCAGCTGGCCGTGGTGGTGGATGACCAGTTTCAGGGGGTCAATCAGGTGGTGCGCGGGGCCGATCTGCTGAGCAGTACGCCCTGGCAACTGGCTCTGCAGGAGGCTCTGGGTTACAGAACGCCGGATTATGCCCATTTGCCGCTGATCATGAATGCTGATGGGCAGAAGCTGAGCAAGCAGAATCTCGCTCCGGCTCTGGACGAGCGTGCCCGCGTGCCCCTTCTGGCGCGCGCACTCAGCGCACTGGGGCAGACACTGCCGGAGGGCTGGATTGAGAGCTCGGCCGCCGAGCTTCTGCAGCAGGCAACAGCACGCTTTGACTGGTCGCGCATACCCCGGTGTACTGCGCTGGCCGAGGATGCGCTGGTCTGAGCCTCGATCTCTGGCTATCATAAGCCGCTTTTGTACCGCGCAAGCGGTGTCCGAATCCTGTACGAAAAGAAATCAAGCCAGGGGGCTTTTTTGAGTTTTTATTTGCCAATGCTGGGTGCGGCCGTGGTTGCTGCACTGGCCCTGTTCTGGTGGCTGCGCCGTCCGCAGACAACCCGAAGCGGCGCGGTGACCGCCTTGGAAGAACCGATCACTATTCCCCGAGACCGCCATTCGATCTCTCGCCGCAATATCAGTGACAACGCCCTCAAGGTGCTCTACCGCCTGCGCAGTCAGGGGTATCAGGCCTATCTGGTGGGCGGCTGCGTGCGCGATCTGCTACTCGGTCAGCACCCGAAGGACTTCGATGTCACTACCGATGCGACGCCGGAACAGGTGCGTCGTATCTTCCGCAATTCACGCATTATCGGGCGACGCTTTCGCCTTGTGCACGTGACGTTCGGGCGCGAGATGATCGAAGTGGCGACGTTCCGTGCCAGCCACGATCAGGTGGCCGATCAGCAGCGCGCCCAGCAGTCGGCCAAAGGGCGGATTCTGCGCGATAACGTGTTCGGCACGGTTGAAGAGGATGCGGCGCGGCGCGATTTCACCATCAACGCGCTGTACTACAACATCGAGGACTTCAGCATTCTCGATTTCGCCCACGGCATGCGGGATCTGGAGGCGCGACGTGTGCGGCTTCTGGGCGACCCGGCGCGTCGTTACGAAGAAGATCCGGTGCGCATGCTGCGCGCGGTACGATTTGCCGCAAAGCTCGATTTCAGCATCGATCCGGCCAGCGAAGCCCCGCTGTGCGACAAGGCGCCGCTGCTGCGTGATGTGCCGGCGGCCCGCCTGTTTGATGAGGTGCTCAAGCTGCTGATGCACGGTCAGGGCGAGCAGACCTTCGATCTGTTGCTCAAGTATCGGCTGTTTGACGCGCTCTTCCCGGCGACAGCGAGAGCGATCGAGGATGACGCCGATGGCCAGCTGGAAATGCTGATTCGCCTGGCGCTGCGCAATACCGATACCCGTATTCGACAGGACAAGCCGGTCAGCCCGTCCTTCCTGTTCGCCTGTCTGCTCTGGGGGCCGCTGCAACGCTGCTGGGAAGACCTCAAGGAACAGGGCATCGCACCGGTTCCGGCGCTGCAGCAGGCCGCCATGGTCGTGCTGGAAAACCAGTGCAACCATACCGCGATACCCAAACGTATCAGCATGCCGCTGCGTGAAATCTGGGATCTGCAGGGCCGCCTGTTGCGCCGTCCCGGCAAGCGTTGTTTCAGTCTGGTACGCCAGGCGCGTTTTCGCGCCGCCTATGATCTGATGATGCTGCGCGAAGCTTCCGGTGAAGAGGGACTCGGTGACATCAACCGCTGGTGGACCGATTTCCAGCAGGCCAACGAGCGTGAGCAGGAGCAACTGCTCAACCAGGTCGACCGTCCCAAGCGTGCGCGTCGCCGCCGTCGTCCGGTCAAGCGCAAGTCGGGCGGGCAGGATAGGTCATGAGCGTGCGCTGCTATATCGCTCTGGGCTCGAACCTGGAGCTTCCGGCCTCCCAGCTGCGTTCTGCGGTGGCTTATATCGAGGCCGCTCCGGGTATCGAGCTGGTGGGGGTATCGCGTCTTTATCTCAGTGATCCGGTCGGCCCCGAGCAGCCCGATTACTGCAATGCGGCCGTGGCCATCGATACCGATCTTGCGCCCGAAGCCTTGCTCGATACCCTGCAGGGGATCGAGCAGGCTCATGGACGGGTGCGCTCCATACGCTGGGGCGCCCGTACGCTGGATCTGGATATTGCGCTGTACGGCGATCAGACCATTGCCACAGAGCGTTTGATCGTGCCCCACAAAGAGCTTTGTCGACGCAATTTCGTACTCTGTCCGCTGGCGGATCTGGCCCCCGAGCTGCGTCTTCCGAACGGACAATACCTTGCCGATCTGGTGGCCGAACTCGGCCAGGGTGGGCTGCGCGTGCTGGGTGGTTCAGAATTGTTGCAGCCCGTTTCCGGAGAGGTATAGGGCCGGTAAATATCGTTAATTTTACTGATCTTTCTCCATGGGTTTTGTCGGGGCATCACGTATACTTTGGCGCCACTTCAAGGAGTAATACGGATAGCTGTATGGGTACAATTTCGGTTAACAGTCTGGCAGCGATGAAGGCGCGTGGCGAAAAGTTTGCCTGCCTGACGGCCTACGATGCCACGTTTGCCTCCCTGATCAGCTCGGCAGGCGTCGAGGTGTTGCTGGTGGGTGATTCCCTCGGCATGGTACTGCAGGGCCACCCGAGTACGCTGCCGGTCAGCATGGATGACATGTGCTACCACACCCGCTGTGTAGCCCAGGGGAATCAGGGTGCCCTGTTGATGGCCGATATGCCGTTTATGGCCAATGCCTCGATCGAAGACACGCTGAAAAATTCGGCCCGACTGATGCAGGCCGGTGCGCAGATGGTCAAGCTCGAGGGCAGTGGCTGGCTGACCGAAAGTATTCGCGCCCTTTCGGCGCATGGTATCCCGGTGTGTGCACACCTGGGGCTGACGCCGCAGTCGGTGTACAAGTTCGGCGGCTACAAGGTTCAGGGGCGTGATCATGCCTCGGCGACCAAAATGCTGAATGCCGCGCAGGAACTGGTTGAAGCCGGCGCAGATCTCCTGCTGCTCGAATGTGTGCCGAGCACGCTGGCCGCCGAGATTACCGCTGCCGTGCCGGTGCCGGTGATCGGGATCGGTGCAGGCAGTGCGACCGATGGTCAGATTCTGGTGATGCACGACCTTCTGGGTGTCAATCAGGGGCGTACACCGCGCTTTGTAAAGAATTTTATGCAGGAAGCCGATTCCATCTCCGGCGCAGTGGCCGCCTATGCCGCTGCGGTGAAGGAACAGCGTTTTCCGGCACCTGAACATGGATTTGCAGAATGAATACCGTAGCGGAAATTTCAGCGGTTCGTGCCTTTGTTGCCGAGGCCAAGGCCAACGGGCAACGGGTAGCGTTTGTCCCGACCATGGGCAACCTGCACAGCGGGCACATCTCGCTGGTGGAACTGGCCAAGCAGCATGCTGATGTTGTGATCGTGAGTATTTTTGTCAATCCGCTGCAGTTCGGTCCCGGCGAGGATCTGGATGCCTATCCGCGTACGCTGGCTGCCGATCAGCAGCAGCTCGAAGCAGCGGGCGTGGCGCTCCTCTTTACGCCGACCGAGTCGCTGATCTACCCCGAAGGCATGGCTGCCCATACCCAGGTCAGCGTGCCGGGGCTCGACAGTCTGCACTGCGGCAAGAGCCGTCCGGGCCACTTTACCGGTGTGGCGACCGTGGTCACCAAACTGCTGGGCATTGTGCAGCCTGATGTTGCGATCTTTGGCGAAAAGGACTTCCAGCAGCTGGCGGTGATCCGCAAGCTGGTGCGCGATCTTTATCTGCCGGTGGAGATTGTCGGTGCGCCGATCGCTCGAAATGATAAGGGCCTGGCCCTCAGCTCCCGTAACGGCTACTTGAGTGCCGAGGAGCTGGCTGTGGCGCCTGAACTTCAGGCCAGCCTGCAGCAGCTCAAGGCCTCCTTGCTTGCGGGTTCACGTGATTTTGATCTGCTCAGCGCCGAGGCGCAGCAGCGTCTACAACAGGTCGGTTTCAAGCCGGACTTTATCAATATCTGTCAACGCGATACGCTGCTGCCGGCAACCGCCGATGACCGGCAGCTGGTGATTCTGGCCGCGGCGGTTCTGGGCCGTGCCCGCCTGATCGATAATCTGGTTGTAGACCTTTAATTCATCATCTTTGTTTGCGTATGCGCGTTTTTAGTGGGGATCACTGACTCTATGCAATTGACAATGTTGAAGGCCAAGCTGCATCGTGCCGTGGCCACCCATGCGGTGGTGGATTACGAAGGTTCCTGCGGTATCGACAGCGATTTTCTGGACATGGCGGGAATTCGTGAATACGAGCAGATCCAGATCTATAACGTCGACAACGGTGAGCGCTTTACCACCTACGCGATTCGCGGTGAAGCGGGTTCAAAGATGATTTCGGTCAATGGTGCCGCAGCGCACAAGGCGCAGGTGGGCCATCGTCTGATTATCTGTGCCTATGCCCAGTACACTGAAGAGGAACTGGCCAGCCACAAGCCGCGCCTGCTTTATATGGATGCAGACAACAACGTCAAGCACGCCGCCAACGCGATCCCGCTGCAGCTGGCCTGAGATCCTGACTTCGCACTAGAAGAGGATTTCGGTGCCCCATTTTGCTCAAGACCCGGAACTCAAGCAGCTTGCCGGAGCGATGTTACAAACGCATCTACGTAGCCTGTTTGCTGCGGATCCTCAGCGCTTTGACCGCTACAGCCTGAGTGCT
>CAYWUD010000003.1:0-28438 GCA_964461355.1 uncultured Pseudomonadales bacterium
GCCATTGACCACGTTGCTGTCTGCTATCAGGTTGGCACTGGTGGTGGCGTTGGCCAGATTGCTCAGCGTCAGGTTGCTGCTGCCGCTGTAGTTGCTGGCGGTCTGGGTGCGATCCTTGAACAGAATAAAGTAGTTCTGGGTCGCGGTTTCAAAGGGGTGTTCCCGGTCTCCGGTACCGATCTCAACCGCATCGTAGGGGTCCAGCGGATTGTCACTGGCCGCTACATCGGGCGCGGAGAGGAATTTCTGGTTACCGCCGACGGTGAGCAGTCGGGTCAGGTTCCAGTTGGCGCGGTTGCTGTCGAAGAGATCGAGGCGCCACAGCTGGCCACCGGTATCGCCGAAATAGATGCGGTCGGCGTAGCCGTTACGGTCACGGTCGATCACGGTCAGTTCGGCCGGAACGCTGTAATCGAGTGCGGCGTTTTCCAGATACTCGGCGGCTGTGGCCCCGACCGGTTTGTTGTCGCCGTTGCCGGCCTGCCAGACAAGCGAACCGTCTATCGCATCCACAATCATCAGGCCGCGGCCTGCGGTGGCGGTACCTGCCAGATTACCGCTCTCATCGGGACCGGCATCATCGGCCGTAGCATCATAGCCAAGACCAAAGATCAGCACCGGATTGCTGTAGCCGGCAATTTTTGAAACCACCGGTGTTGACCAGGTCTGGCCGAGCTCCGTGAAGCCGGTATCGCTCTGATTGATTTTCCACAGCAGTTTCGGTGCTGCCGGCGTGCTCACATCAAGGGCATAGAGGAAGTTTCCACCCCGGCGCATGCTCAGGTAGATATAGGCCTTGTTGACGTAGGTGCGATCGACAGTGCCATCACCGTCATCGTCGGCGGTGGTGGTTTCGATATAGCTGCTGATACCACCGTCGGCAAAGAAGGGCTTGTCATAGTTGGTCGCCAGCGGGTCATTGACGTACAGGGTTTTCAGCTGGTCGAAATGCTCCTCGGCGACAAAGCTCCAGATCTCGTCACCGTCGGTAGCGCCGATACTTTCGTCCACCCCGCCCTTGATCGCGTGAAAGGCTCCGTCATTGGCGCCGTAGTAGACATAGACAAATTCCTTGTCCGGGTTGGCGGCATCCATGGCACCGTAGCTGATAACGGCCGGACGCGAATGCAGTACGTCACCATGCACGCTGGGGCGAATCTCGCTGGTTACGCCATCCCCATCTTCATCAAGAAGGTCTTTGCCACGGGTCCAGTCGATTATTGCGGTGCGTTGAGCTGCTATCTCACCTGCGGTGGCTCCGGAAGCTCCCAGAGCTGCTGCGGTAATCGCGCTGTTGCCGTCACTGAAACTCTGGGCACTAAGGGTCAGATCTGAGCCGGCTGCACAGCCAACGCAGGTGTATACCGCACGCCCGCTGTAGCCAGCATCACGCAGCTGTTGTGCTGCAGCCCCTTTTTCTACCAGGTCGCCGTCAGGTGCATCACTCTCGCCGCCGATACCATCGGGATTGTGTGACCAGAAGGTTGAGCTGTGGGTCCAGAAGCTGCGTGCTGTATCCTTGATAAAGCCGGTAGCGGTGCTGGCGGCATCGTTGCCATCGGCATCGCTGAGCTGGATATTGTCGTTGGTATCCACGCTCAGGGTGTAGAGCTTCATGTTTCCGAACCAAAGCGGTTTCTGGGCGGAATCGGGGCGGAATACACCGATATAGATCTGGTTCAGGTTGGTACCGCGCACGTTCACCGAGATCGGCAGTGCGGTGGCGGCAAAGACATCGTTGACCGCCTCGATTTCGTCAAGGATCTTGGTCAGGGCATCGACCACTTCGGCCACATCAGCGGCACTGAAGTAGGCCCCTTTACCTTGGGCCGCCACGCTGCGCAGCAGAGCATGGCCCGCCTGGTCCGGCTTGGTCTGACTGCCACTGCTGTCGAACACGTCGATCACATAGCTGATGATGTTCTGGTTACCGGCCACATCGGTGTTGACGTCGGTACCGAACAGGAAGCGGCTGTACTCATCCGCCCAGTTGGACTCGTAGTTGTCCGGGTTGATCTGTACCACGTCCTTGTTGGCACTCAGGGTATCCAGACCGGCTTCTGCCTGGGTGTTTTCACCGGAATCGGGCTGGCCGTTACCGACCAGTACGATGTAGTTCTTGCTGGTACAGACCTCGGAGCCATCTTCGTTGGCCTCGATCGGACTGACATACTTGCCGCCGCTGATCGCATCCGGGTCATAACTGCCGCTGCCATCACCGGTGCCTGCAACCGGGGTCTTGCCGGCGAAGTATTCGTGGGCTTCGTAGAAAGTGGTGGCGTACTTGGCGCTGTTGGCATCGACCAGCGATGCAAGCTTGTCACCGCTATTGGACAGATCAAGGCCTTCTGTCTGGAGTTCGGTCTGCAGCTGAGTCCAGGTCGGTCCGGTGTCCGCATGGCCGGCCGCCAGGGCAGCGGTAAAGGCGCTGGTGCAACCACTGACATCACTGTTCTTGACGTTGTCACAGGTGTACAGCAGCGATTTGATGGCGCCGATATTTTCGAGGTTGTCGACGTCAATCGGGGCAAAGTGTTTGAGTACCTTGCCGCCCCGGGGGCTGTTGCTGTCGGTGGCGCCCATCAGCGCCAGTTTCAGGGCGACATCATCGGTGGCATCTGCATTGGTCAGACGATCGGCCAGGGCATCGAGAAACTTGTACAGCGCTTCGTGCTCGATGGTCTTCTTGTTCGTGCCGTTATAGTTAGCGCCCCAGTTGGCCGAGTTATCGAAGATGAACAGGATATTGGGAACGGCGGTGCTGCCACCACCGGCCACGGTGTAAATATCGGTATCGATCGCCTGAGCGGTTGAGGTGGTCAGACCTGCAGCCAACAGAAAGGCGCTGAGTTTGTTGGTACGTCGCATGGTCGCCTCCTAGGAACAGAACCCGGCGGTGTAGTTGAACTTGGCACCGTATTGCATGGCGGTGGTTGCCCCGGTAACCGGATCGATGACATTGATATCAAAGGACCAGTAGGTCACTTCAGGCACAATGGTGGCGGTCAGTGAGTAGCCCGATACTTCCCTGGCCCGAATACAGGTGGGGTTGCTGACCGTAACGGTCCGGCCATCGACACTGGCGCCGATGCTCAGTGCACTGGCAGGGTCCAGAAAGTGATCTACATCGCTGAGTACGGTTTCAATCAGGTTGTGGGCAATCTGCTCGGTCTGCATACGGCTGAGCTGATTGCCGATCAGCAGTTTGTTGATGTAGCTGCTGTTGATGGTGGCCGTGGCAATCAGGGCCATGATGCCGAGCATCACCAGTGCCACCAGCAGCACGGCACCGCGCTGGGTGCGCCGTCCGATAGAAGGGTTCATCAGGCTTCCTCCCGCTTCATGCTGACATTGATAATCCGGTTGCCGGACTGGAACAGACGTCGCTTGAAGCCGTCGTTGTAGGGGCCAAGATCGCCCTTGAGGCCAAGGTTGTAGGTCTTGGTATCGGTGTGTGCACCTGTGGCATCGATGCGCAGCAGCAGATGGGTCTTGATCGAGACGACGTTTTTCCAGTCATCGATACTTGCCGGTTTCTGTACGTAGTCGTCACCGACCCCACTGGCCGATTCGTTGGGCGCACCGTTATCGGAGCGATCGATACCGTATTCGACCTGAAAGTCTTCCACGCCTGATGCGATCGGCACCGCGGTGTACCCGCCGCCTGTCAGCTCAAGGCGAACCAGGTCGCGGTTCTGATTGACGTAGTAGACGAACTGGCGATAGAGGCGGATATCCTCGGCGGTTGTGCCGTCTTTTTTGGTCAGGCCGAAGGTACCGTTGCCCAGATCGAGCACGTAGGCGAGATTTGAGGCCTGAAGATAATAGGAACTGGCGCTCAGGCTACCGGTGACCAGCTGGGTGCCGGCACGGCGGGTGATCAGAATATCGGTGCCGGCCAGCACGGAATCACCACTGGGCAGGCAGGCATTGATCACACTGCTGGCATCATTTCCGGTTCCGCTGACGCCAACATTGTTATAGCCCTGTACCGGCAGAGGCATACCGCTGCGCAGTGCGGTGTCGGAGATGGTACAGGGATTCGGGAGTGTGGCGACGGTAGCGTCGTATTCATCCAGGAGGCCGTAAAAGCCGGCCATCTGGATTTCGTCATGCAGCAGTGCGCTGGCATAGCGGCCGTTTTCGGTCAGGCTGGCGGCATCCTGCAGGCGGGCATTGGTCAGCGAGCCGCCGAGCACGATATTGAGAATCCCGGCGGTGATGATCAGGCCCAGCGCCATCGCCACCATCAGTTCGATCAGGGATAAGCCGCGTTCGTTACGGGGACAGTTCATGATGCAGCTCCTCGATCACTTCAGGTCGGCAAAGTCGATGGTTATGGCCATCGCGCGGCGCAGATTCTCGTCGCCATAGAGGTTCTGGCCACAGGTATCGGTGGGAATGGCCGAGGGCATCATGCCCTGCCAGGCGACACTGACGGTGAAACGGTTGTTGACATCGTCATAGGTAATACAGCCGCGTGCGCCGATCATGCTGCCGACATTGGTGCCTCCGAGCGTCTCACTGGCGCCCTTGAGCATGCTGTCCCATTCAGCGATATCGGCGGCGACCTGGGTCTGGGTTTCCAGCGTGCCGTAGGCATTGCAGGTGTAGGTGCTGGCATAGCCGCTGCCGACGTAGGCCACACTGGCTTTGTTCAGGCCATAGCAGCCTGCGGCCGCCCGATTGGTGTTGATCTGGTTGACCATAAAATCGATGATTCTGAGCGCCTGTTCGCGTTGGAAGGATTCCAGATCGGCCTGCTGCGAGCGGGCCTGCAGACCGATAAAACCGAGAATGCCGATCAGGGTTACCAGCAGAGCCACCAGAATTTCGATCAGGCTCATCCCGCCGATATGAGTGTTGCGGATCATGAGCAGTTTCCTCCGTAACTGACGGTGGCCATGCCGTTGGTGCCGATACTGATCACGCGCTCGGTATAGGTGCTCGACAGCGCATCATCACAGACGGTAAAGCTCAGTCCGGTCGGTGTCGGGCGCCCGGTACGGCTATAGGTCACCTGGGTTGCCGCCGTGGAGGGCACAATCGAGGTGGTACTGGCGCCGGCGAACACCTGCAGGCAGTCGGCGGTTGCGGCTGCGGTACATTCGGCATAGGTGCGGCTGTTGGAGGTGGTCACGATCCAGCCGCTTTGCCAGTTACCGTTGGCGGTGACAAAGACATCGGCGCTGCGTTTGATCGCTTCGGTACGTGCCAGCTGGAAGGCCGACTGCAACGACTGGCCGGTCAGCTTGATCTGTTGGTTGGTTCTGAACTCCCGGAACGAGGGCACGGCGACCGAAATCAGGATCGCCGCGATCACCAGTGTCATCATCAGCTCGATCAGGGTAAAACCCGCCTGTCGCGAATTATGCATGGCGCTCACCATTTACCGGTTTTTGTATTCAGATGGTTGATGGTCAGATTGCCATCTCCGGCCTGAGTGGATCCCGATACCGGCGTCGCCGTCAGGGTATAGCTCGGTGGCGTGGCGGCGTTGTCGACGCTGAACGTCAGGGTATAGCGGCCGGATACCGCGCTCGGCAGGCTCAGGCCGAGCGTGGCGAGGTCGCTGGCATAGCTGCGGTTGTCCAGCATGTACTGACGCTGGCTGCTGGAGACTTCCATCAGAAAGTTCTGTGCTGCGGCGCGGTTACTGCGGATCACATACGCCTGGTAGGAGGGATATGCGATGCCGGCCAGGATGGCGATGATGGCCACCACTATCATCAGCTCGATCAATGAAAAACCACGATTTTTGGTGCCCATCACCCGCCCCTTTCATGACGAAACGCTTACATATTCACTATGGCGCCCATCCTAACCGAGTGCCCCGGTAAAAGGATAGAAGGTTAGTCATTACCGATAACTGGTTCTCTTTTGAGCGGCGTTGACGTTAAAAATGCTGGGGTAGGTGCCAAAAAAACAGGGCCGCTTCGTGAGGAAGCGGCCCTGTCTTGAGGGCGCGCGGGGGGAGAACGGCTCAGGCAACCGAGCGGGTCAGATCGAGATTGATGCCCAGGTTACGGTTGAAGCAGGGCCAGTGGTCCCAGAAGCTTTCCCAGGCCTGTTCCGGTTGCTGTTCCAGATAACGGTTGAAGGCGGCGCTGTTGAAGACCTGCAGCTGCTCTTCGGCCTGCTCGAGCACCTGTTGTACCGCCTCGTCGAGCTGGTTGGCAAAGGGCTCGCCAATGATCGAATGGATGATCAGATTGACGGCGGTGGTCTGCATCGGGATCAGGGTATGACCGGTGCGTACGAGGAATATATCGTTGGCTTCCTCCATCAGACGGTGAACCAGGTAGGCTTCGTCCAGCAGCGCATCAAGCCCCATATGACCTTCCAGCAGCTGATGGGGGGTGAGGAAGAAATTCTCGGCCAGCGCCAGAAACGGATCGAGATACTCGCTGATACCGGCCTGTTCCGCGGCTTCGTAGGCCGCTTCGATAAAGCTTGGAGCGTGGTCGATATATTCGGTAATCAGGCGCAGCAGACTGGCCACTTCAGCGCCCTGCGGCAGTTGGATCGTGCTGTGCAGAGCACTCAGGTGGCTTTCGAGCAACTGCTCAAGATGCCCGGTCTGTGCCTCATGCTGCTTACAACGTGCGATCAGCTCACGAATTTCGCCAACTCTCATAGATCTCTCCATTCTCCGGTTTGAGGGACGCTGGCTTTTTCTGTCGGGGGGTCACAGCGGCAGGAGAAAAGCCGGAACAGGTTCAATAGTGCGTACAGCTACAAAAGGGGAAGTCTAGACGAAGAAAATACGCGCGCCGGTGATGAACTGCCTTTTTTCGGTTATTACTTATATTTGACGCACAATGACAACCGATCGCGACCCGTTGTTCGCCGATCGCGCCATAGGGCCTGTCTTGTACGGGAATACAGGGATGCCCCGGAGCAGAGCCCTGGCGAAGCTGGATAGGCCCTGAAGCCGTTCTTTTTATCGGCACGGGCTAGGCATATCGGTTGTCTATACTCCTTGGAAATACGCCCTGTCTCCTGTGGTGGGATCGGGGATTCAGCCTGCCTACGGAGAGGATGGCACTATGGGGGAGCGTACGCGGAGGGTCGGCCTGTATGGGGGGCTGCTGCTGGCCAGCCTGCCGGTGGCCGCCGACTGGACGGTCAATATGCCCGAGGGGGTCACACGCGTCAGTCGCAGCGTGTTCGATCTGCATATGCTGATCTTCTGGATCTGTGTGGCGATCGCGGTCGCGGTCTTCACCGTGATGTTCTGGTCGATCCTGATGCACCGAAAATCCCGTGGCCGAGCACCCGCACGCTTTCATCAGAGCACCTGGGTCGAGATCGTCTGGACGCTGGTGCCGCTGGCCATTCTGATCGCAATGGCCATCCCTGCGACCCAGACCCTGCGTGAGATCTACGATCCCCGTGATGCGGCGGTGGATATCAAGATCACCGGGTATCAGTGGAAATGGCGCTACGAATATATGGGTCAGGGGGTCGATTATTTCAGCAACCTGGCCACCCCTGCCGAGCAGATACAGAACCGCGAGCGCAAGAATGCCGATTATCTGCTGGAGGTCGATGAGCCTCTGGTGCTGCCGGTAGGACAGAAGGTACGCCTGCTGCTGACCTCCGCCGATGTGATCCATTCCTGGTGGGTACCGGCGCTGGCGGTGAAGAAGGATGCCGTCCCCGGATTTATCAACGAAGCCTGGACCCAGATCGATCGCCCCGGCATCTACCGTGGCCAGTGTGCCGAACTCTGTGGCAAGGACCACGGTTTTATGCCGGTGGTCGTTCGAGCCGTCGAGCCCGAGGAGTTCGAGCGCTGGCTGGTCGCGCGTCAGGCCGCGGCCGAGGCCGAACGTGAACTCAGTGAAAAACAGTGGTCTCTGGATGAGCTGATGAGCCGCGGCGAAGCGGTGTACAGCCGATCTTGTGCCGCCTGCCATCAGGTCGATGGCTCCGGTCTGCCACCGGCCTTTCCGGCGCTCAAGGGCAGCGCGGTGGCTACCGGACCGCTGTCGGGGCATGTCGGGATCGTGATGAACGGCAAGAACGGCACGGCGATGCAGGCGTTTGGCGAGCAGCTCTCGCCCGTTGATCTGGCCGCGGTGATCACCTATGAGCGCAACGCCTGGGGTAATGCCATGAATGAGGCCGTCACCCCGCAGGCGATTGTTCACTATCTGCAGCAGGGTCAGCTGCCCGAGCCTGCCGGTTCGCACCAGGAGGTGGCTCCATGAATCATGCGCATCCGATGCCCCATGGCTGGCGCCGCTGGGTGTTTACCACCAACCACAAGGAGATCGGCACGCTCTATCTCTGGTTCAGCCTGACGATGTTCTTTATCGGCGGTGCGATGGCGATGCTGATCCGTGCCGAGCTGTTCGAGCCCGGTCTGCAGCTGGTTGACCCCGGCTTCTTCAACCAGATGACCACCCTGCACGGTCTGATCATGGTGTTCGGTGCGGTCATGCCCGCCTTTGTCGGCCTCGCCAACTGGATGATCCCGCTGATGATCGGTGCGCCCGACATGGCGCTGCCGCGCATGAACAACTGGAGCTTCTGGATCATGCCGTTTGCCTTTGCGCTGCTGCTCTCGACCCTGTTTATGGACGGCGGCGGGCCCAATTTCGGCTGGACCTTCTATGCGCCGCTGTCGACCCAGTACGCCCCCCCTTCGGTGACCTTCTTTATCTTCGCCGTGCATATGATGGGGATCAGCTCGATCATGGGGGCGATCAATATCATCGCCACCATCCTCAACCTGCGCGCGCCGGGCATGAAACTGATGGATATGCCGCTGTTCGTCTGGACCTGGCTGATCACCGCGTTTCTGCTGCTGGCGGTGATGCCGGTACTGGCCGGTGTGGTGACCATGATGCTGCTCGATATCCACTTTGGCACCAGCTTTTTCAGTGCCGCAGGCGGCGGTGACCCGGTGCTGTTCCAGCACCTGTTCTGGTTCTTCGGCCACCCCGAGGTCTACATCATGATCCTGCCGGCGTTCGGGGTGATCTCTACCATTCTGCCGACCTTCGCGCGCAAGCCGCTGTTCGGCTACCACTCGATGGTCTACGCCACCGCCTCGATCGCGCTTCTGAGCTTTCTGGTCTGGGCCCACCACATGTTTACCGTCGGGCTGCCGCTGGCCGGTGAGCTGTTCTTTATGTACGCCACCATGCTGATCGCGGTACCTACCGGGGTGAAGGTGTTCAACTGGGTCGCCACTCTGTTTCGCGGCGCGCTCACCTTCGAGGTGCCGATGCTGTTTGCCCTCGCCTTTGTGGTGCTGTTTACCATCGGCGGCTTTTCCGGATTGATGCTCTCCATTGCCCCGGCCGATTTCCAGTACCACGACACCTACTTTGTTGTGGCCCATTTTCACTATGTGCTGGTGCCGGGCGCGGTGTTCGCGATTATTGCCGGGGTCTATTTCTGGCTGCCGAAATGGACCGGACATATGTACGACGAGACGCTGGGCAAGGTGCATTTCTGGATGAGCTTTATCGGCATCAACCTCACCTTCTTTCCGATGCATTTTGTCGGCCTGGCGGGTATGCCGCGGCGGATTCCCGACTATGCGCTGCAGTTTGCCGACTTCAACCAGATCGCCTCGGTCGGAGGCTTTCTGTTCGGCGCTACCCAGCTGCTGTTTCTGTTTATCGTGGTGAAATGCGTGCGCGGCGGGCGCAGGGCCGATGCGCGCAGCTGGGAGGGCGCGCTCGGGCTGGAGTGGGAGGTGCCCTCGCCGGCACCGCTGCATACCTTCAGCACGCCGCCCGATCTCAGCGAGCTGCAGAAATCCCTCAGGCATTAGCAGGTAGGGCCTATGGATCCGGTGCGCAAAACGGTTCTTAAATCATGCATCTGTGTGGTGGCGATGTTTGCCTTCGGCTTTGTTGTCATGGTGCCGCTGTATGACGTGTTCTGCGATATCACCGGCCTGAACGGCAAGACCGAGGGCGGTCCGGCGGCGCTCAGTGCCGCGCAGCTTGAGGTGCAGCCACGTCAGGTCAGGATTCAGTTTACCGCCAGCAACAACGCCGGCAGCAACTGGGAGTTTCGGCCGCTGCAGACCGCACTCAAGGTGCAGCCGGGGCAGATGAATGCGCTGGCCTTCTATGCCCGCAATCCCAACGCGGTGGATCAGGTCGCACAGGCGGTACCCAGTGTCACGCCCAGCGAGGCGGCGCGCTATCTGCACAAGATCGAGTGCTTCTGCTTCAACCACCAGCCGCTGGCGGCCGGCGCCAGTACCGAGATGGCGCTGCGGTTCGTGATCGACCCGGAATTGCCGGCGTATATACGTACCCTGACGCTGGCCTACACCCTGTTTGATATCACCGATGCGGTGCATGCACAGCAACCCGCGGGGGCCACAGTGGCCAAGGAGTCCGACCGATGAGTAGCGCATCCAACAAGCCCGATTCCTATTACGTGCCGGCGCAGAGCCGCTGGCCGATCATTGCCGCTGCCGGACTGTTTTTTACCCTGCTGGGAGCGGGATTGTTGCTCAACGACAGTGCTCGCGGCGAGCAGCACTGGCTGAGTCATGGCCTGTTTCTGCTCGGTGGTGGGCTGATGGCCTATATGCTGTTTGGCTGGTTCGGTGCGGTGATCCGCGAAAGCCGCCAGCAGCTCTACAGTGCGCAGATGGATCGCTCGTTCCGCCAGGGGTTCGGCTGGTTCATCTTCACCGAAGTGATGTTCTTTGCCGCCTTTTTCGGTGCGCTGTTCTATGTGCGCCTGTTCGTGCTGCCCTGGCTGGGTGGCGTGGGCGACAAGGGGGTGACCGGTGCCCTGCTGTGGCCGGATTTTGCGTTGAGCTGGCCGCCGCTGGCCAACCCCGATAATGCCCTGTTTCCGGCGCCTTCGGGTGTTGTGGAACCGCTGCAGTTACCGCTGGTGAATACGGTGCTGCTGCTGACCTCGAGCCTGACCGTTACCCTCGCCCATCATGCCCTGCGCCGTAATCTCCGGCTGTCCTGTGAGCTCTGGTTGCTGGCGACCATCCTGCTGGGGCTGACCTTTCTGGTGGTGCAGGGCGCGGAGTATCTGCACGCCTATCACGAACTGGGTCTGACTCTGGAGGCCGGGATCTACGGGTCGCTGTTTTTCCTTCTGACCGGCTTTCATGGCGCCCATGTGACGCTCGGTACGCTGATGCTGATCGTGATGCTGGTGCGGCTGAGTCGGGGCCATTTTACCGCCGACAATCATTTCGGATTCGAGGCCGCCAGCTGGTACTGGCACTTTGTCGATCTGGTGTGGATGCTGCTTTTTGTCAGCGTCTATCTGTTCTAGCCGCCGCCCCAGGGATGGTTGGGCTGCAGGGCGCCCTGAGACAGCGCCAGAATGATGATCAGCAGCAGCGTCAGGTGCAGCAGCACCCGGGTGGTCAGGCTGTTGACCAGTCGGTTGCTCTGGCCGCGATCGTGCAGCAGGAAGTAACCACCGGCGGCCAGACTGGCCAGCATCAACAGCAGCAGAATCAGGATCAGGGCCTTGATCAGCATGGACAGCGCTCCTTGTGGTTCTGGCCTAAGGATAGTCGGGAGGCACGATGAACAGGGGGCGTACCGCGTTGCGTGTGCTGACGGTTACGGTCGTGCTGCTGTGTCTCGGGCTGGCCTGCTGGCAGTGGCAGCGGGCGGCAGAGAAGACCGCATTGCTGGCCGAGCTGGCCGCGCGGATGGCAGGGCCGGCCCTGCCGCTCGATCACCTGACGCCGGCCCTTATGCAGCGCTATCAGCCCGTATCCGGATCGGTACAGGCCGATGATGCGCATACCCTGCTCTGGGATAACCAGCTGCATCAGGGACGAGTGGGCTATCGGGTGCTGACGCCTGCGCAGGATCTTCAGGGGCGCTGGTGGCTGATCGAACGTGGCTGGCTTGAAGCACCCAAGGCCCGTGAGCAGTTACCCGAGGTCGCCGCGCTCGCCGCGGTCGAGATTCGCGGCTGGCTCTGGCCGCTGCAGCCCCGGGCGCTGATGCTGGGGCCGGTGGATGTAGAACCCGGCTGGCCGAAGCGGCTGCAACAACCCGAGCAGGCCTGGTTGCAGGAGCAGCTCGGGCGTGAACTGATGCCCTGGCTGGTGCGGCTGGCCCCGGAGAGCCCCGGAGCCCAGCTGCAGGAACCGCCGCAGCCGGTTGTGATGGGACCGGAGCGCCATCGCGGTTATGCCCTGCAATGGCTGCTGCTGGCACTGGCCCTGCTGGTGATGCTGATTGCCCTGGAACGAAGGGAATGTAGAGAACGGAGGGATCGAACCGATGCGCACTGACTGCTGTGAGCAAGGCAGGCCGTCACTCTGGCCGTTGGCCGCCGTTGTGGCGGTACCGCTGGGATCACTGGCGCTGGCCGTGGCGCTTTATCTGGGCGGCTGGGGGGCTACGCTTGAGACCCGAGCCGAAGGGCGGCTGTTGCCGGCCGGACTGTCGGTGTCTCTCCTTGGCATCACACCGGATCGGCTGCAGGGGCACTGGGCTCTGCTGGTGCTGGCACCCGAGTGCGCGGAACTCTGCCGTACGCGCCTGGAGCAGTCGGCGCAGGTTCAGCGGGCGCTCGGGCGCGAGCTGCCGCGCCTGCGTCGCTGGCTGTTGACTGCAGCTCCGACCGATTACCCGCAGGCGCAGGATCTGCCGCCGCTGTCCGAAGGCTATCTGGCCGAGATTCCGGTGCCGTTGCAGGCGCTGGTAGCGGCATCCGAACCCCTGATCCTGCTTGCTGATCCGCTGGGTAATCTGGTTCTGGCCTATGGTTGGGAAGATGGCGGGCGGGCGCTGCTCAAGGATCTCAAGCGCCTGCTGAGAGCCTCGCACATCGGCTAGGAGGGGATGATGGCGACACATGAACACAATGGGGGGTATCTGGCCGCCGGGCTGATGTTACTGGCAGTCATTGTGGTGGCACTGGGCGCCTATACCCGCCTGATGCATGCCGGACTGGGCTGTCCGGACTGGCCGGGCTGCTATGGTTTTCTGGCTGTTCCACAGACACCGGAAGCACTTTCACTGGCCGAGGTCCGCTTTCCCGAGCATCCGGTCGAGCCGCTGCGTGGCTGGGCCGAGATGATCCACCGCTATCTGGCCGGCACCTTGCTGTTGCTGGGGCTGGTACAGGCGATATGGCACTGGCGTGGGCGCCATGCACCCGGACAGCCGTGGAAACTGGCGCTGGCGATCGCCGCGCTGATGATCCTGCAGGCGCTGTTCGGCATGTGGACCGTGACGCTCAAACTCTGGCCCCAGGTGGTGGTGGCCCATCTTCTGGGAGGCTTCTCCCTGTTGGTGCTGCAGGCTTTGCTCTGCCTGCGCCTGGCACGCCCGATCGATGGCGGTGGACGCCAGACGCCGCTGATCTGGGGGGCGTTTGCGCTACTGCTGATCCAGATTGCTCTGGGTGGCTGGACCAGCGCCAATTATGCCGCCCTCGCCTGCCCTGATCTGCCGTTGTGCCGCGGAGCGCTGATGCCGCCGATGGATTTTGTCAGAGGTTTTGATCTGGCTCAGGCGGTGGGCCCGAATTACCTCGGTGGCCAGCTCGATGGCGCCGCGCGCACCGCCATTCACTGGGGCCACCGTCTGGGGGCTGTACTGCTGAGCCTGTTGATCATTGCCGCCGCCGTTGAGGTGCGCCGCCGCAGTGCCCCCCGAACGCAGCTGCGCCATGCCGGCCGGCTGTTGATCGCGGCCTGGGTGCTGCAGGTGGGGCTGGGGCTGACCAATGTCTGGCTGGGCTGGCCGCTGCTGCTGGCGCTGGCGCATAACCTGGGGGCGGCGCTGCTGTTGCTGGCGCTGGTGTACGTGGCGTTCTGCTACCGACAGGCACCGAGGGTGCACGCCTAGATTCCGGGCGAAGGGGGGAGGATGAAAACGCTTGAGCTCACACCGAGTGCCCGCTGGCGCGACTATCTGGAGCTGACCAAACCGAAGGTGGTGGCCCTGATGCTGCTGACCGCGCTGATCGGCATGCTGCTGGCCAGCACGGGCCCGGTACCGGCGGCGGTGCTGGTCTGGGGCAATCTCGGTATCGGACTCTGTGCCGGTGGTGCGGCGGCCATCAATCATCTGGTGGATCGTCAGCTTGATCGACTGATGGCGCGCACCTGTCGCCGCCCGGTGGCCGAAGGCCGCGTGGCACCGATGCAGGCTGCAGCCTTTGCCCTGCTGCTCTGTACCCTGGGGCAGCTGGTGCTCTGGTATCGGGTGAATCCGTTGACCGCCCTTTTGACCCTGGCCTCGTTGATCGGCTACGCCCTGATCTATACCGGGCTGCTGAAACGGGCGACCTCGCAGAATATCGTCATCGGCGGTATTGCCGGAGCCGCCCCGCCGCTGCTCGGCTGGACCGCGGTCACCGGCAGTTTCAGTGGCGAGGCGCTGTTGCTGGTGCTGATTATCTTTACCTGGACTCCGCCCCACTTCTGGGCACTGGCGATTCACCGGCTCGAGGATTACCGCCATGCAGGCCTGCCGATGCTGCCGGTCACTCACGGTGTGCCCTTCACCCGCTTGCAGATCCTGCTCTACAGCATTCTGCTGCTGCCGGTCTCGTTGCTGCCCTGGCTGACCGGGCTGGCGGGCTGGCTGTATCTGGCGATTGCGCTGCCGCTGGGCCTGCGGTTTCTGTATCTGGCCCTTGCGCTGTACTGCGGCTGGTCCGGTGTGACGCCGCTGGGCTGTTTCCGCTATTCGATTCAGTATCTGCTGCTGCTCTTTCTGGCGCTGCTGCTCGATCACTGGTGGGTGCTGTCCTGATGCGCAGGCTGTGGGCGTTGTGCGCCATGGCGCTGCTGGGGACGGTACTGCTGTTGGGTGGATGGCTCTATCGCAGTCTGTATATGCCCGAACAGCAGGCAGCAGAACCTGCGGTACGCGAGCTTGCCGAGGGGCTGCTGTTTGCCCGGCCAAGGCCGGTGCAGTGGCCGGCACTGGAGCTGCATACCGGAGCAACGCTGTCGCCGGCGCAGTTGAACGGGCAGTGGACGCTGGTCTCGTTTGGTTACACCAGCTGCCCGGATATCTGCCCGACTACGCTGGCGGTGCTCAAGCAGGTTTTGGATGCGCTCGAACGCGAACAGTTGCCGCGCCCGCAGGTCCTGTTTATCAGTGTTGATCCCCGGCGCGACAGCCGTGCGCGGTTACAGCAGTATGTGCCCTGGTTCGATGCCCGGTTTCTCGGTGCGCGTGGCACTCCGTCCGCGCTGGCCGAGCTGGCCCGCCAGCTGGCGCAGCCGTATCTGCCGGTGCCGCATGATGCGCAGGGCAATTATGCTGTCGCCCATAGCGCACGCCTGATGCTGATCGATCCCGCCGGGCGTTATGCCGGCTATCTGTATCGGGTCGAAGCCGTCAATCCGGTCCTCGAGAGTCTGCGTAGCCTGCTGCAGCCCTGAACCGGGCCGGGCGATCAGAACTGGTAGCGCTGCACGGCGCTGCTCTGGATAAAGACCTCAAGACGCGGACGGGCATCTTCTTCGCTGCGCAGCTGGGGTGAAGCCGGGTGCTGCTCGAGGGCGTTCTGGACCAGAATCTCGAGCCAGCGTCGCTGGTAGAAATCCGGTGCCTTGATCTCGATACGCGCCAGATGCGGTGGCAGGCCTGCGATAAAGCGCTGTACTTCAAGACGCAGCGATTCATCGCGCTCTTCCAGTGCGCGTTGATCGAGCGTGAGCTGCCGTGCGGGTGCTTGCGGAGGCAGCGGCAGGGGGACGGCGGGCTGCGGGGTAGGCGGCTTTCGCGTCGGTTCGAGTTCTGCCTTCAGGGCCTTGAGCTCGGCCAGTTCCGGTGCCAGTGCCAGCCCCTGGGACAGAAAATGACGGGCACCTTCCGTGTCGCCCCGCTCCAGGCGCTGCTTGCTCAAACGCAGATAGGCGCGTGCAATCGCCTGACGGTACTCGAGCAGGCGCGGCTCGCCCGGATACTGCAGCTCGAGCTGTTGCAGCTTTTCCAGCGCGTTCTGTCCCCTGGGGGTGGTCAGGCGGTAGGCCGCGATATCGGCATCCAGTTGGGCGAACGCCTGATCCTGCGGGGCTTCCTGCGTTCCGGGCGGCCAGCCCTGACAGCCGGACAGCAGCAGGGTGTAGAGCGCGGTACAAAGGGTGATCAGTCGCAGATTCATCGCGGTACCCGGGCAAACAGGAGGGTTAACAGGAACAGAGCGCCGCTGCAGACGACCACCGAGGGGCCGGTCGGGGTATCCCAGCGGAAGGAGAGCGCCAGACCGCCGAGTACCGCCAGTACGCCGAATCCACTGGCATACAGGGCCATCTGTTCGGGGGTCCGGGCGAGCCGCTGAGCGCTGGCGGCCGGGATGATCAGCAGCGAGGTGATCAGCAGGATACCGACGATCTTCATCGCCACGGCAATCACCAGAGCCATGATCAGCATCAGCGTCAGCCGAATCCAGGCGACCGGAAGCCCTTCGACCTGTGCCAGTTCCTCGTGCACGGTAATGGCCAGCAGGGGTCGCCAGAGCAGAGCCAGCAGTCCGGCGACCAGCGCGCCACCGCCCCAGATCCAGATCAGGTCGACGCTGTTGACCGCCAGCAGATCGCCAAACAGGTAGGCCATCAGGTCGATCCTGACCGAATCGAGCAGGCTCACGGTCACCAGTCCCAGCGACAGGGCGCTGTGGGCCAGAATGCCGAGCAGGGTATCGGTGGCGATCAGGCGTTTGTGCTGCAGGCTGACCAGCAGCAGAGCGAGCAGGACACAGCCGGCGATCACTGCCAGCGTCAGGTCGATGTCCAGCAGGATGCCCAGGGCCACGCCGAGCAGCGCGCTGTGGGCGAGGGTGTCGCCGAAATAGGCCATCCGGCGCCAGACCACAAAGGAGCCCAGCGGACCCGCGATCAGAGCGATGCCGATACCGCCAAACAGTGCCGGCCAGAGCAGTTCAAACATCGGTGTGGGGCTCCTTGCAGGCGCAGGCCGGGGTTCTGGCGGTGCGTGTGCTGACCGGATCACCATGCAGGTTGTGCTCGTGATCGTGGTGGTGGGCATAGAAGGCCAGCTCATCGGCGGCGATGCCGAACAGCTCGCGGTAGATCGGGTCGCGGCTCACCTGCTCGGGGTGGCCGCTGCAGCAGATATGCTGGTTCAGGCACAGAACCCGGTCGGTCGCCGCCATCACCAGATGCAGGTCGTGGGAGACCATCAGCACGGCGCAGCCGGTTTCATCACGGATTTCGCGAATCAGCTGATACAGCGCGCGCTGGCCGTTGATGTCGACACCCTGGGCCGGTTCGTCGAGTACCAGCAGCTGCGGCTGTTGCAGCAGTGCCCGGGCCAGCAGAATGCGCTGCAGCTCGCCGCCGGAGATCCGTTGTACCGGGCTGTTGCGCAGGTGCACGCAGCCGACACGTTCCAGCGCCCGCTGAATCCGTTCGGGCGCGGCGTGTTTGGCCAGGCGCAGAAAACGCTCGACCGTCAGCGGCAGACTCGGTTCGACATGCAGTTTCTGCGGCATATAGCCGATCGACAGGCCGCGGCGGCGCTCCTGAGTCCCCTCGTCGGGAGTCAGCAGCCCCAGTACGACCCGGACCAGGGTGGTCTTGCCGGCGCCGTTGGGGCCGATCAGGGTGATGATCTCTCCGGCATCGATGCGCAGATCGATCGCGCGCAGTACCTGGCGTTCGCCAAAGCGCACGGCGGCACCTTTGAGTTCAAGCAGCCGCTCAGTCATGGGCGTTGTCCTGTTGCTGGCATTCGCGGCAGAGCCCGAGGACTTCGATCCGGGTACTCTCGACCGTGAAACCGGTACCTGCCGTCTGCTGTGCCAGAAGCTCGCCGAGCGGCTGTTCGCTCAGCTCGAATACCCGCTGGCAGCGTCGGCAGATCAGAAAGCTGCCCGGATGGGGTGTGCCCGGATGATGGCAGCCGATAAAGGCATTGAGGCTGGCGATACGGTGCACCAGACCCTGCTCCTGCAGAAAGTCGAGGGCGCGGTAGACCGTCGGCGGCGCAGCAGGCTTGTCGCCGGCTGCGCGCAGGCGGGCGAGCAGGTCGTAGGCACCGACCGGCGTGTGGCTCTGCCAGACCAGCCGCAGCACCTGTTCGCGCAGCGGCGTCAGGCGCACACCGCGTTGACTGCAGATTGTCTGTGCCTGTTTCAGCGCACTGTGGATGCAGTCGCCATGGTCATGCGGACTGCAGGCATTGTGAATCGTCTTGGCCATCAAGCGGTTCCGGCAGCAATAAAAACAGCCACCCTGGGTGGCTGTTACATTATAACGATCTGCCCGCCGGGCTGTCAGCTCAGGGCAGCTGCAGACCGCGCCCGGACAGGGTCTTGCTGGCAATGATGCGATCGATCAGCAGATCGCGGAATTCGTCCGGGTCCTTGAAGCCGCGTACGGCATCGTCGGCATCGGCGCAGACGTTGCCTTCTTCCGGCAGGACAAAGGTGTACAGGCGTGAAATCCAGAAGCGGGTTGCCGCCAGCTGCAGCACCAGCGGCCAGAGTTCCTTTTCGGCAGCGGTGAACGGGCGCACTTTGGCGTAGGCGCGCAGCAGGGCATCCAGACGCATCGGGTCGAATTCGACATCGCGCGGCATGTTGCACCAGTCGTTGACGGTAACGGCCAGATCGTACAGCAGCCAGTCGGTACAGGCGTTGTAGAAATCGATCACCCCGGTGATGCGGTAGTCACTGAACAGCACGTTGTCGTGGAACAGATCGCCATGGATCAGGCCTGTGGGGAGTTCTGCGGCCCGCGGGAACAGTTCGTCCTCGAGTTTTTGCCAAGTGGCCTGCAGCAGCTGGCCGTCGGCACGGGGCATCAGCGGTACCATGCGTTCCTGCTGGCGACGCAGCCACGCGATGCCGCGCTGGTTGTCCTGGGTGATGCGATCCTGCTGACCGGCCAGATGGATGCGGGCCAGGATGTCGCCGACGGCGGCGCAGTGACTGGAGGTAATCAGGTCGACGGCGGCTCCGGGCAGGCAGGGTTGCAGCAGGGCGGGCTTGCCTTTCAGGGTTTTCAGCGCGCGGCCTTCACGGTCGCGAATCGCAGCCGGCACCGGCAGCTGATGGCTGGCCAAGAGGTCGGTCAGATCGGTAAAGAACGGCAGGGTTTCGGCCGGCAGGTATTCGAACAGGGTCAGAACATAGCGGCCCTGTTCGCCCGTTGCGGTACGGGTGTCGACAAAATAGTTGGTGTTTTCAACGCCCGATTCGATCCCCTTGTAGTTGCTGAGATCGCCGACCTCGTACTGGGCCAGAAACGCTTGCACGTCTTCCCGGGACAGTTGCGTGTAGACAGCCATAGACACTCGTACCAGTAAATCTGTTGTTGTGGCGGAACCCGGCCGTGGCGAGCCCCGTTTGCGGCGCAAGGATACCACGGCTGTCGGAACCCGCCACGCCTACGGCTGTTTTGGATGGGGCCGCAGGGCTATTGCCACTCGAATATCTTCCAGGCGGGGATCAGCTTTTCGCTGCCATCGGTATGAATGAACTGGTCGCCGTCGGCCTTGATCAGATAATAGGCCGGGGCATCACCCTTCTTGACGCGGATGGCGTAGGTCACGCCATTCATGCGGTATTCGGTGATGGTCTGGTCTCCCTGCTCACGAATTACCACATCGGTATCGGCCCCGATCGGTTCTTCGGCGGCAACCACCGAACCTGCCAGCAGGCTCAGACCCAGTACTCCTGCGGTCAACAGATGGCGCATAAGTCCCTCGCTTGTCATTGGGTTACAATGCGACTTTGGCCCCAGGGCCGATGTCAGCATCGTTGTGCAGCCGATGGCCACGGTTACTTACACAAATAGCCCAGGCCGCGGCAGCACGCTATGTTCTGGCATTGTATCCCAATACCGCGCACAGACTATCGGCAGGCTCCATGACCGCAGCATCGACCTCAGCGCCACTGTTACTGGTGGACGGCTCCAACTATCTCTTTCGTGCCTTCCACGCGTCGCGTCAGGCGGATTTGCGTACCTCGCAGGGGGTACCTTCCGGTGCGGTGCGGGTGATGACCAACATGCTGCGCCGGCTGCTCAAGGAGCATCCGGACAGCCATATGGCGGTGGTGTTTGATGCCAAGGGTAAGAGTTTTCGGCATGACCTGTTTGCCGATTACAAGGGGCATCGCAAGCCGATGGACGATGACCTTCGAGTCCAGATCGAGCCGATTCACAACATCATCCGCGCGATGGGGCTGCCGCTTCTGATCATTCCCGGGGTCGAGGCCGATGACGTGCTCGGCACCCTGGCTACCGAGGCAACCCGCCGCGGTATCGATACCTACATCTTCACCGGTGACAAGGACATGGCGCAGCTGGTCAGTGAGCATGTCACGCTGGTGGATACGATGAAGGAGCAAAAGCTCGATCGGGCCGGTGTAGAGGCCAAGTTCGGTATTCCGCCGGAGCTGATCATCGATTATCTGGCCCTGATGGGGGACAGTTCCGACAACATTCCGGGGATGCCCGGCGTCGGCCAGAAAACCGCACTGGCCCTGCTGCAGGGGCTGGGCGGTATCGATGCGATCGAGACGCAGCTCGACCGGGTTGCGGAACTCGGTTTCCGCGGGTCCAAGAGTTTTGCCGAGAAATTTGCCGAGCACCGCGAGCAGGTTCAGCTGTCGCGCGAGCTGGCCACCATCAAGACCGATGTCGATCTCGAGCAGGGGCTGGACGATCTGGTGCAGGGGCCGGTGGATCGCGAACAGCTGCTGGGGCTCTATCGCGAGTTTGAATTCCGCCAGCTGATCGACGAGCTGGAAGCTGGTGCCGCCACCGCCACCGCCACCGCCACCGCCACCGCCACCGCCACCGCCACCGCCGAAGCGCCGGCTGCGGCCACCACGGACGCGGCGCAGAGTGAGTCGAGAGAGTATTCAGTGATTCTCGAGCAGGCCGACTTCGATGCCTGGCTGGTGCGGTTGCAGGCAGCCGGTCTGTTTGCCTTTGATACCGAAACCACCAGTCTCAATTATATGGAGGCGCAGATCGTGGGCGTCTCCTTTGCCGTACAGCCGGGCGAGGCCGCCTATCTGCCGCTGGCCCATGATTATCTGGGGGCGCCGGAGCAGCTCGATCGTGAGCGGGTACTGGCGGCCCTCAAGCCACTGCTTGAAGATCCTGCAGTGCTCAAGGTGGGGCAGAACCTTAAGTACGATCGCAATGTACTGCGCAACCATGGCATCGAGCTGCGTGGTATCGCCTACGACAGCATGCTCGAGTCCTATGTGCTCAATTCGACCGAGGGTCGCCACGATATGGACTCGCTGGCCGAACGCTATCTGGGGGTGAGCACCACGTCCTTCGAAGCGATTGCCGGCAAGGGTGCCAAACAGCTGACCTTCAATCAGATCGAGCTGGAACAGGCTGGCCCCTATGCTGCCGAGGATGCCGATATCACGCTGCGTCTGCATCAGGCGCTCTGGCCCCGACTCGAGGCGGAGCCGAAACTGGCGGCTCTGTGTCAGGAGCTGGAGTTGCCGCTGGTGCCGATACTGTCGGATATGGAACGTGCCGGCGCCCTGATTGCGCCGGAACTGCTGGCGCGCCAGAGCCTGGAACTGGCTGAGCGGATGCAGGAACTCGAGCAGGCGGCCTTTGCCGAGGCGGGAGAAGAGTTCAATCTGGGTTCGCCCAAGCAGCTCGGTGAAATCCTGTTCGAGAAAAAAGGACTGCCGGTCCTGAAAAAGACGCCCAAGGGCGCACCGTCGACGGCCGAAGCGGTGCTGGTGGATCTGGCACTCGACTATCCGCTGCCGAAGCTGATTCTCGAATACCGTAGCCTGAGCAAGCTCAAGTCGACCTATACCGACAAGCTGCCGCAGATGATCTGTGCGGCCACCGGGCGTGTGCATACCTCCTATCATCAGGCGGTTGCCGCTACCGGGCGGCTTTCTTCCTCGGACCCGAACCTGCAGAACATTCCGATCCGTACCGCCGAAGGGCGCCGGATCCGTCAGGCCTTTATCGCCCCGCCGGGGTACAAGCTGGTTGCGGCGGATTATTCGCAGATCGAGCTGCGCATCATGGCGCATCTGTCCGAAGATGCCGGGCTGTTGAAGGCCTTCGGTCTGGCCAAGCAGCTGGGGGTCTCCCGGGCCTCGGCACAGGAATATATCGATCTGTATTTCGAGCGCTATCCCGGTGTTCAGCGGTATATGGAAGAAACCCGTGAGCAGGCCCGTGAGCAGGGCTATGTCGAGACCCTGTTCGGGCGTCGCCTGTATCTGCCGGAGATCAAGGCACGCAATGTTGGACGTCGGCAGGCGGCCGAACGTACCGCGATCAATGCGCCGATGCAGGGTACGGCGGCGGATATCATCAAGCGCGCCATGCTGGCGGTGGACCGTTGGCTGCAGCAGGCCGATCTGGATATGCGCATGCTGATGCAGGTACACGACGAACTGATCTTCGAAGTGCGTGAAGCCGATCTTGCCGCGGCGCTCGACGGGATCCGTCTGGCGATGGAGGGAGCGGCCGAGCTTCGGGTGCCGCTGAAGGTTGAGATCGGTGTCGGGGCGAACTGGGACGAAGCTCACTGAGTCGTGTCAGCGCCTTGTAAGCTCTGCGTGAAATAGCGGTAATGCCGTAAAAACGCCGAACTTTTACCCGGCTGTGGAGTCTGACTTTATGAGTGGCAAATGGATTGCCCTCGACTACTCCTTATGTGTTTAGTGTTGGCAGACTCCGAGGGACCCCAAGCTTTCGGAGTTATCTTAAAGCCTCAGATGTTGCCCAAGGCATCTGAGGCTTTTTTTATGCCTTGATTCAGCCCGCGTCGGAGTTGTTCTCGGTTTCAACGCCGGCAAACAGCTCCGGTTGCAGCCAGTGGCGCAGCCGGTCGGACAGCTCGTCGACGCCCGATTTTTTCAGTGACGAAAAAAGCTGCAGGCTGAGTGCGCCCTCGAATCCTTTCAGCGCCTTGCGCACTTCCAGCAGAGCCTTTTTCGCCTGCCCGTATTTGAGCTTGTCGGACTTGGTCAGCAGGATATGCACCGGCAGCTGGTTGTGGTGGCTCCACTCGAGCATCATGCGGTCGAACTCTTTCAGCGGATGACGAATATCCATCAACAGCACCAGGCCGCGCAGGCAGTTGCGTTGGTTCAGGTAGTCGCTCAGATGCTGCTGCCATTCGCGTTTCATCGCTTCGGGCACCTTGGCAAAACCGTATCCGGGCAGGTCGACCAGACGGTGCGTTTCGTCGAGCTCAAAGAAGTTGATCAGCTGGGTGCGCCCCGGTGTCTTCGATGTGCGTGCCAGCTTGCTCGAGCCGGTGAGGGCATTGAGCGCACTCGACTTGCCGGCATTCGAGCGACCGGCGAAGGCCACTTCAAATCCGCTGTCCTCCGGACACTGGTGCAGCTTGGCCGCGCTGGTCAGAAAGCGGGCACGGTGGAAATTCAGCGGTTCGACGGATGCGTTCATCAGAGCTTCTCAAGGCGGGAGGGACAGCGGGTCGC
The DNA here is from genome assembly GCA_964461355.1 of uncultured Pseudomonadales bacterium. Classification (GTDB taxonomy): domain Bacteria; phylum Pseudomonadota; class Gammaproteobacteria; order Pseudomonadales; family CAYWUD01; genus CAYWUD01. The sequence goes on from CAYWUD010000003.1 coordinate 23,413, forward strand.
CGTTCCAGTTTGTCAGCCGATTAGTATATAATGGCCGGTTGAAATAATACTAAAAACACCGCTCTGGCGGTGTACTGGAGGGGGACAGCCACTGCTGGTCCCGGCAGCCTGGCTGCCAACCGAGGAGTATCAAGGTGAAAGTGAAGCGATGGCTGCCGGCTCTGGTGTTGCTGAGTGCCTGTGTCCATGCAGAAGATCCGGAACAGCTGTATCAGCGTTCCTGTACGTTCTGCCATGAACAGGGTGCCGCCAATGCGCCCCGGCGCGGTGACAGCGAGGCTTGGGCACAACGACTGGAGAAGGGGATGGATCAGCTGCTGGTCAGCGCCCGAACCGGATTCAGACAGATGCCTCCTCGTGGGCTCTGTGCCAACTGCAGCGACGCGGATTTTGAAGCCCTGATTCTGTATATGTCGAAGCCGGCACACTGAGCTGTGTTGCGCCCTGGCCTGAGTTAATTCCGAGTAGATTCCATGAAAAAGTTTATCACCAGCATTCTGTTAACCCTGGGACTCAGCGGCTATGCCATGGCCGAGGGTGATCCGCAGGCGGGCAAGGACAAGGCGCTGGCCTGTGGCGCCTGTCACGGGCCGAGCGGAGTGTCGATGTCGGCCGATTTTCCGCATCTGGCCGGTCAGGGCGAGCGTTACCTGATCAAGCAGATTCAGGATATCAAGTCCGGCGCGCGTTCCGTGCCGCTGATGACCGGTCAGACCGATAACCTGAGCGAGCAGGATATTGCCGATATCGCCGCCTACTTTGCCAGCCAGAAGGCCCCGGCACCGGGCTCAGTGAGCGCCGAACAGAAGGCTCTGGGCGAAGCGATCTACCGCGGAGGCATTGCTGCCAAGGGCGTACCGGCCTGCATCGCCTGCCATGCGCCGACCGGGCAGGGCAATGAGCTGGCGGGCTTCCCGGTCGTGGCCGCGCAGCATCAGAAGTATCTGGCGCAGCAGCTGGTCATGTTCCGCGAAGGCGAGCGTACCAACGATGGCGATAGCAAGATCATGCGCGCGATCGCCGAGAAGCTCAGCAACAAGGAGATCCAGGCGGTTTCCAGCTACATCAATGCGCTGTATTGAACCATTCGCGTTCCGGCGACTCCAAAAAGGCGGCTTCGGCCGCCTTTTTGCTGGGCACGGCTTGGTATAGTCTGAGCCAATAAATCGAATTATGAAGGAGTCTTCTGATGGCAAAACTGTTGGCGCGCCTGTGTATGGCGCTGGTATTGGTGCCGCTCGCCGGTTGGGCGACAACCTACGAGGAGGGCAAGCAGTATCAGCGACTGGCCAATCCGCAGCCGGTGGCGCAGGCCGATCAGGTACAGGTTGAAGCCTTTTTCTGGTACGGCTGCCCGCACTGCCGTCAGCTCGAACCGGTTCTGGCAGCCTGGTCCGAAACCCTGCCGGAAGATGTGAAGTTTGCCTCGGTGCCGGCGCTGTTCGGCGGCCTGTGGAATACCCACGGTCAGATGTTCTATGCGCTGGAGCAGATGGGTCAGGAGCATCAGGTACGGCCTGCGATCTTTGAAGCGGTGGCACAGCGCAAACTGCTGAAGACCGAGGAGGAGATGGTCGAATTCCTCAGCCCGATGGGCATTGACGGTGACGCATTCAAGGAGGCATTCAACAGCTTCGAGGTGCGCGTAGCGATGCAGAATGCGCACAAGCGTGCCCGGGCCTACGGTATCCAGCATGTACCGCTGGTGGTGGTGAACGGCAAGTATCTGACCGATGTCAGCATGGCGGGCGGCAAGGCTGAGCTGACCCAGGTGCTTGAGTACCTGATCGATCAGGAGCGCGCACAGGCTTCCGAGTGAACTAAGCTGGCAGAATCATTCACCGTTTGAAGGTTGTGTGATGCCAGTACGAATCGCCCCGACCGTATCGGCCCCTGCCATGGGATCACCGCCGTTACGGCCGGGTATTCACCCCTCCGGCTTCGCCGATCAGTTCCCCCCCAGAGCCCTGCGCCTGATCAGCTTCAATATTCAGGCCGGTATCCAGACTCAGCATTATCGCCATTATGTCACGCGTGGCTGGCAGCATCTGTTGCCCGGGCGGCGCCGTCAGGCCAACCTGAGGCAGATCGCCGAGTTGTTGCAGCGTTTTGATCTGGTGGCCTTGCAGGAAGTCGATGGTGGCAGTCTGCGCAGTGGCTTTGTCAATCAGATGGCCTTTCTTGCCGAGCAGGCACAGTTTCCGTTCTGGTATCAGCAGTGCAACCGTGACCTCGGGCGGTTGGGGCAGCACGGCAATGGCCTGCTGGCGCGTTATCGGCCCTGGCGTCTGCAGGATCTGAAACTGCCCGGGCTGATTCCCGGGCGCGGTGCCATCGTCGCCAGTTTCGGCAGTCGCCGTGACCCTCTGGTGGTCGCGGTACTGCATCTGGCGCTCGGTCAGCGCAGTCGGCAGAACCAGCTGGCCTACCTGGCCGAGCAGCTGCTCGAGCATCGGCATCTGGTGGTGATGGGCGACATGAACGCGCCGGTGGCTTCGCTGCTGGCGCACCCGGCCTGGCAGCGCAGCGGTCTGGTGTCCGCCATTGATGGCCAGCACACCTACCCGAGCTGGCAGCCGCACCGCAGTCTGGATCATATTCTGGTTAGCCCGTCGCTACAGATAGAGCATGCGCGGGTTCTGGAACCGCTGGTGTCGGATCATTTGCCATTGCAGGTCGAGATCGGGTTGCCGGAAGCTATAGTCAATAAACCCTAGTCATCATTGTGGTTTTGACTGGTCAAAGGGCGCACAATAGCGCGTTAAGCGGTATGATTACCGTGTATATTTTTTGTAAATACAGGTTTGAGGTAAGGGTTCAATGACGGATGGCAGGGATCGGGGCTCCGCCGCCGCTTGGCGCAAGAAGTACCTGAAAAAGCTGCAACAACTGGAAACCGTTGAAGCACGGCACTCCGCCGAAGTGGACCAGCTGCGGCGTGCACTGGTTTCTGTCAGTCTGGTCGTTGATGGTGTTGACGATAATCTGCGCAGCAGTCTGGCGCTGATGCGGCAGATCTTTCGTGGTGATCAGAATGGCGATCAGCTCTCAAGTCTGCTGAAAAAGGTGCAGAATCAGGCGCGCTCGGTGCGTGAGCGCAATACCCCGCAGCAGTCGATCTATCAGCTGCAGCGTCTGACGCGTCAGCTCGAACCCCTGGCGACCAACCGCAAACTGAAGAAAGAGCTGAGCAAATACAGCAAGAGTCTCGATCATGAGCTGACTTCGCTGCTGCAGACTCCGCTCTTTATCAAGGAACTTGCCCAGTTGCAGGAGCAACTGCTGGAGCAGCTGGAGCGCGAAGGCCGCCTGCCAGCCCCTCCGGAACCCTTCTGGCAGCGTTTCTTTGGCGGGCGTGACGAGAACGGTCTGCCGGAGACCGATAACGAACACCGGCTTGATGGCGATCACGAGCCGAGGGTCGAGCACGATGCGCATGCCGAGGGTGATGCGTCTGTCGAGGAGCATCCGCTGGCGCTGATGCCGTTGATCGACGTGCCGTCATCCAGCGACCAGTCTGCACCGGCCTACAGCAGCGTCGGGCTTGAGGTCAGCCGGGTTATCCAGAACCTGATTGAACAGCTGTCGGTACCCAAAAGCGGGCTCTATCAACATTTGCGTCTGCAGCAGATGCTGCTGCGCAGCCAGAACTGGTACGAGCTGATTCCCCTGCTGGAAACAACCGCGGCGCTGGTGCTGTTGTGTATTCGCCATGGGCGCACGGAGTTCACCAGTTACCTGCAGGAGATCAACGAACAGCTGCTCGGATATATCGCCGGTATCGACGAGGCGCGTACCGGCCTTGGCGGTTCGCTGGACAGCGGTGAGGCCCTGACCCGTCAGCTTGAAGACAATATCTCCTGCCTGCGCACCTCGATGGAAGGGGCGACCAGCCTCTCTCATCTCAAGCATATGGTCGGCGAGCATCTGCATACCCTGATGCAGGAGGTGGACGGCTACAAACAGGAGTTGGTGACTTCTCGCGAAAGCCATGAACGTCTGGAGGTGCTGGGCGAGCAGGTACAGCTGCTTGAGCAGCAGACTCAGGCGTTGAAGACTGATCTGCTGCAGGAACAGCGTCGTGCTCTGCGCGATGCGCTGACCGGTCTGCCCAACCGGCTCGCCTATGACGAACAGATTCAGCGCGAAATGGCCCGCTGCCGCCGTTACGGGCAGCCGCTGTCTCTGGTGGTGGTCGATATCGACTTCTTCAAGCGCGTCAACGACAACTACGGCCATCTGGCTGGAGACAAGCTGCTGCGCATCTTCGCCCGTCAGCTGATGAAAAGCCTGCGCGAAGCCGACTTCATTGCTCGTTATGGCGGTGAAGAGTTCGTGCTTCTGCTGCCCAATACCGCCATCGATGAAGCGGTTCAGGTGGTGGAAAAGGTACGCCAGACCATTGCCGAGACGCCCTTCCGTTACAAGGATGAGCAGCTGCTGATTAGCGCATCCTTCGGCATTGCTGACTGGGATGAGGCGCTGGAAAATCATGAACAGCTGTTCGAGCGTGCCGATATCGCCCTCTATCATGCCAAGCAGAGGGGGCGTGATCGTTACTGCCTGTTCAGCGACGAGTTGGCCAAGGAGCCGCGTTGCTGTACCGACGAGGTTTCCGAGTCCTGAGCGGCGAATAAAATTCAGCGCGCACAGCAGTGCCCCTTAACCGGGCGCGCTGCGTCTCTTATAATCATCGGCTTATATCCTCCTGCCGGGTCCCGCCCTCGAGGGGCCCCGCGCTGTTAGGCAAGCTGAGTATCATGAGCAAAGTCAAAGTACTGACCGGCATCACTCCGTCCGGTACCCCGCATCTGGGGAATTACGTCGGTGCGATTCGTCCGGCCATCGCCGAAAGCCAGCGGACCGACATCGATTCCTACCTGTTCCTGGCTGATTTCCATGCCCTGATCAAGACCCGTGATCCGGAGCGCGTACACCGCTCTGCCCTGGAGATCGCGGCGACCTGGCTGGCGTGTGGCCTGGATACCGATCGTGTGACGTTCTACCGTCAGTCCGATATTCCGGA
>CAYWUD010000004.1:0-28250 GCA_964461355.1 uncultured Pseudomonadales bacterium
TAATGCCGATACCCTGGGTCAGCTGGATCAGACCGGCACTGAGAAAGGAGATGGTAATCACCGAGACCAGCGAACTCGACTGCATCAGGCTGGTGGTAATGACGCCGAAACTCAGGCTTTTCCACAGACGATCGGTGGTGCGCGCCAGCAGTTTTTCCAGAATACCGCCGGTAAATGCCTTGAAGCCCTCTTCCAGCGACAGCATGCCAAACAGAAAGATCGCCACCCCGGCACAGATCGCCTTGAGCTCGGGCATCACCCAGAAGCCGTAACCGAGCACCAGAAAGATGGTGGGCAGCAGAATCTTGCGCATCCGACGCTCCTCGTAAGCCGCTGTTTCTTAATGCTGGCCAAGAAGCGGCAGTTGCGCCAATGTCGGCGATCAATTTCCTGCCGCCGTCACCTGAGCCTGCTGCAGGCATAAAAAAACCGGCCACAAGGGCCGGTAATCCTAGGTGAATGCACAAACAATCAGGGGCCACCGAAGTTCGGTACCTCCCGTAACGGTATCCGCAGCAGATGACTGGAGCGTGACAGGCAGGTCAGAGGATGCGCGGTACCGAAGACGGTTCAGTGATGGTGTTTATGCTTGCCGCAGCAGGTATGGGCGCCCATCTTCAGGGGCAGCAGTTTTTTCTGCCACAGTTCAATGGCCAGATCGGGATCTTCAACCGTGGTCGGCAGCGCGGTCAGACCGCGTGCCTGCATCTTGCGGCCAAAATCAGGGCAATGACCGCCGGTAATGATCAGGTCACAGTCATCCAGCGGGTGTGCATCAGAGTCCTTCACTTCATGAAAGACCTGCTCTTTCTCGAGTTCGAGCAGCTGCTTTTCAACCTCACCCTGCTCACTGATCTGGTACACCCAGAAGCGGCGGCAGTGGCCGGCATGAGTGGTCAGGGTACGTCGGTTCTGGCTGGTTACAGCGATTTTCATCGATCTATTCCTCGTCGGCCGGGGTATCAGCCCGGGCCTGTTCATCAATCAGGGCGATCAACAGCTCACGCCGGCTCAGGCCACGCTGCGTACAGAGTTGTTGCAGCTGTTCCAGAGTCTCCAGCGGCAGGCGGATCTCCACCCGCTTTTCGCCACTGTCGGCCAACCGTTGACGGTGATCCTGCACCCGCGACCGACACAGAGCCTGCGCATCCAGTGCGGTACGGTGTTCACAGCGCGGCCGTCCGCGGCCGCAGCCTTGACGACGCCGTTTGCAGCAAGGCTTGAGAGATTGAATCGTAGGTGCCATGGCCTGCACTCTATTTCCATTTCCGGTAACGGTATATGACCCACATCAAGATCCGTGTTTTTTTCATTTCCGGTAACGGGAAAAAGGCAAAAAAATCCCGGCCGCAGCCGGGGATCAAGTAGAGATAATGCAACTCACCAACAGCGCAGGCAGCTGGCCCGTGGCACGGGCTGGAGTTGCATGCAGACTAACGCGCCTCAATGACCGGCAGATGACAGCCGGCCACGGCTTTTACCCATAGAGCAGAAGAACGCGTCAGGCTATGATCAGCCCAGCCCCGAAGACCGCCAGCGACCACCCATGCTCTGTTTTTCCCGCTCCCGATCAGACTCCGGAACAGGTCTGGCCCTGTGCCTGATCCTGGCCGTCGTGCTGCATCTGGGGCTGCTGTGGCCGCTGGCCGAGGAGACACCGCCCCGGATACAGGCCAGCAGCACCACACTGCACCTGCAGCTGAGCAGCCGCGCTCCCGGCCCGCCCCCGCCCGTTACCCAGAAAACCATGACCGCGGTGACTCCGGCGCCTGCCACAGCAGCCCCTACGCCAGCACCCACCAAACCCCAGCGACCAACGCTGACCAAGGCTCTGCAGCCCCTGCCTACGCCACCGCTACCGGCCACCCAGCCTCCGCGGTCGACGCCGCGTGAACCGCCGCCCGCACCAAAAGCGTCTCGCCCCGAACCGCAGACCCCGGACGTCGCTCAGGATCAGGCGAGCAGTCCGGAACACGATGCCTACCTCGCCCTGCTGCGCCAACGGCTGCAAAAAGCGCTGCGCTATCCGCGTAATGCCCAGCGCCGGCGTCAGGAGGGTACGGTTGAGGTGCGTTTCGGTATCACTGCGGCGGGTCAGTTACATGAACAGCAGGTGGAACTGCTGGCCAGCAGCGGTATCCAGGCACTCGATCGTGCAGCGCTTGCCAGCGTGCGCCGGGCGGCGCCCTTTCCGGCCCCGCCAAGCACGCTGATCGCCCTGAAGCCGCGGGTCGAAGTCAGCCTGCCGGTCGAATTCCAGCTCAACTGAATCAGGCGCGACCGAAAAAAGCGCGATATTGCCGTGGGGTCAATGCCATGCGGCTTTTGAAGTGACGCTGAAAATGGGCCTGATCGGCAAACCCCAGCTCCAACGCGGTCTCCAGCAAAGGTGCCTGAGCACGCAGGCGCCGTTTGGCGCGTTTAATGCGTTGATCGATCTGATAGGCGTGGGGCGGCAGGCCGTAGCAGGCCTTGAAACTGCGCAGCAGGTGATAACGGCTCAAGCCTGCAGCCTCACTGAGCTCCTCCAGCGTGACCGCTTCGGTCAATCGATCCATCAGCAGTCCATGGGCGCGCCGGGCCCGGACTCGATCAACCGTGCGGGCAACCGGCGCCACGGGAGCCGCCTCCAAAACCAGGCGCAACAGCCGCGTTTCCGCCTCCAGACGCTCGGCCCCGCCGCCCAGCAAACCGAACAGCCGATCAAATTCAAGATACAACGCACGTCTGCGCGAACAGGCGCGCGCAAAGGGACGCAGAGCACCACTGCTCAGACCGGCTTCGCTCTGCCAGCGCGCCGCCTGATCCGCATCGATAAAGAGCATACGGTAGGACCAGCGGCCCGCTTCGGGGTTGCAGGAGTGCATGGCGTCCGGGTTGATCAGCACTGTAGCTCCCGCCGTCAGGCGATAACAGCGCTCACCCTGGCAGAAACGGGTCGCTCCCCGATCGACCACGCCCAGCGAACACTCGTCATGCGAGTGCAGCCGGTAGCAGGCATGCGAGTCCTGGGCCCGGCGCAGCTCCACATAAGGCAGCAGCGGGCTGGTCTGAATCAGTACCGTATCGTGCTCGTCCATACGCCCCCCTAGCTCAGCAGCAGTAGCGCAGCCATCATATGATTGAAGAGCCCGGGCGGCCAACGCCGCAGCCAGTACTGCAGCACCTGACCCAGTAACGCCCAGATACCCACTCCGGCAAAACAGACCAACCAGGAGATCAGACAGAGCAGTACCAGAGCCCGCATATCATCCGCAGGTACGGTCAGAAACAGTCCGATACCCGACAGCGCCACCAGCCAGGCCTTGGGATTGAGCAGCTGCACCAGAGCCCCCTGCCAAGGACCGGGAGGGCTCCCGTGCACCCCGGCATGGCTCAACAACGGAGTACTGCGCGCGATCTGCAGCGCCAGATAGACAAGATAGAGACTGCCCAGATAGCGCAATCCTGTCGCCAGTACCGGTACGGCCTGCAGCAGCGCACAGGCACCCACACCGGTCAACGCGACCACCAGCGTATAACCACTGGCGGCACCGAGCACATAGGGGAGAGTGCGCAGCGCGCCAAAACGTGCAGCCGCGCTGACCGCCACCAGATTTACCGGCCCCGGCGTCACCGCCCCAACCGCGACAAAAAGCACCATCGCCACAATCTGACCGAGCATCACTGTACCTCCTGCTGACTGAACAGCAGCAGGCTAAAGGCATACGGCAGCAAAGGATTGAATGAAATTGCGCCGGCAGGTTTCCGGCATAAAAAAACAGAGCGCGCCGAAGCGCGCTCTGTGGCAGATCGGTCAGCTCGGACAGAGGTCAGAGCTGATTGAACGCATCTTCGTAGAGCAGAAGACCGCTGGCCCCTTCCAGACAGCCGGGGCTGAGTTCGCGGACCATAAAGACTTCATCCGGCACCGGATATTCACAGCGGATACCGAAACGACTGGCCGGTACAAAACCCTGCTTGCCGTAAAAACGCACATGCCCCAGAACAAACAGGGCATCGATGCCATCCTCTTCGGCAAAGCGCAGCGCCGCCTGCAGAAACTGCTGGCCGATCCCCTGACGCTGATGCTCCGGCACCACACACATCGGCCCGATCGCCGCCAGATTCAGCGGCCTCGGCGCAACCGGCAGCCGTACCGGCGAAATCAGCAGATGACCGACCAGATGACCATGATCATCAGCGACCAGAGACAGGCAGGGACAGGCAGATGCCCGTAAATTGTCGACCAGACGCGCTTCGGCACTGGTCGGGAAGGAGCGCCGATTGATCTCGCGAATCATCGCGCGGTCTTCAGGCAACTCCGGACGGATCAGCATGGGGCAACCTCCTGTGAACGGCTTCACAGTTTAAAGTATATGCAGACCCGGCCCGGAGAAAGCCCTGTACGCGCAATTCCCTACAAAATGGAACTGCTCATCCGCGGCAGCTGCAGCAGGGTATGGCGCAAACGCGCCAGCCCCTGACTGAGCTGATCCTGACTGCGCGCGCTGCTCAGGCAGACACGTACCGCCTGGGGCACATCGACCCGACCGACGGCAAAGGTTTCGGCACTCTTGACCCGCACGCCATTCAGCTCCGCCTGACGGACAAAGGCCTCGGCGCGCCAGTGCTCGGGCAGCTGCAGCCAGCAGTGGGCACTGCTGGGCTGAGAAGACACCTCAAAACCCTGGAAGTATTCACGGCTCAGTTCATGGCGCGCGCGCAGCTCTTCACCGTTCCAGCGGCAATGGGCCTCGGCCTGACCGCTTTCGATCCAGCGACAGACCAGCTCCGCCATCAGCGGCGAAGTGGTCCAGCAATCGCTGCGCAGGATCTGCTCGACGCGTTCGGCCTGGCGCGGCGGCACCAGCAGAAAGCCGACCCGAAGTCCTGCCGCGATCGACTTCGACACGCTGTTGATATAGAGCACACGCTCGGGTGCCATGCTGACCAGCGGCGGCAGACGGGTTGCGTGATCGGTATAACCCACATCATCCTCGACCACGAAGAGGTTGTAGCGGTTGGCGATCTCGATCAGACGATGGCGGCGCTCGAGCGGCATCACCGTGGCGGTCGGATTCTGCAGCGCCGGCATCAGAAACAGCACACGGGGCTGCTGATGCTCACAGAGACGCTCGAGTTCTTCGGGAATCAGACCCTGCTCATCCATCGGCAGCCCCTGATGGCGCAGGTGCAGACGCGCGGCCAGCGCGCTGAAGCCGGCAAAGGTAAGACCGTCAGACAGCACCAGATCGCCCGGACGCGTTACCGCCTGCAGCGCAATCGACATCGCATGCTGACCGCCGTTGCACAGCGACAGACGCTCCGGCACGGCACTGACGCCGTAGCGGCGCAACCAGTCAGCGGCCACCTGACGATGACGCAGGCTGCCGCACACCGGCTGGTACTCGAGCAGCCAGCCATGTTCGCTGCTGGCGCCCTGCAGCTCGTTCAGCGCCTGGGCCAGCAGGGTCTGCTGCTGCCCCGGCACCGCCAGAGAAAGACTCAGGTCCACCACCCCGGAGGTGGTTTCGTTATGAATGCTGAACACCGGCCCATCGGGCTTTTCGTCGCAGATATAGGTACCGCTGCCCACCCGGGCCACCACCAGCTGACGCCGCTCCGCTTCGGCATAACCCCGAGTGATGGTCCCGACGGTCACGCCGAGGTCACGCGCCAGAGCACGGTGGGTCGGCAGTTTCTGTCCGGCGCGCAGGCGCCCCTGACGAATTCCATCCTCGATCGCATTGGCCAGCGCCTGATAACGCGGGCCCGGATACTGCTCCAGATCGGGAGACCATTTAGTCATTATGATTGTCTCTATTTAACAGCCTAAAAAGGCACAACAATGGCAGATAAAGGGGTACAAAGGAGCAATAAAAGCGGACAATTGCGCGAGACAAAATAGGTAGTTGCCACAGATCGACAGAAAAAGGGCTCAGATACCCGCAGGCACCGCGACCCGCGTTTCGAACCGGCCCTGCTCGGACAGCCTTAACAGCAGGTGATCACCGGCATCCAGCGGCCCGACTCCGGCGGGTGTTCCGGTCAGCACCACATCGCCGGGCTCAAGGCTGAAGGCCGCACTGATTGCAGCAATCAGCGGCACAATCGGCCAGAGCATCTGTGCACTGTGACCGATCTGACGCACCGCGCCGTTCAGCTCGAGCGTAAACGCGATGTCTTCAAGATCAGCAAAGGCGCTGCGTTCGATCCAGGGTGACAGCGGGCAGGCACCGTCAAAGCCCTTGGCCCGCTCCCAGGGATGGCCCTGCGCCTTGAGCGCGCTCTGCAGATCCCTCAGAGTCAGATCCAGCGCCAGCCCAAGGGCCCGTATCGCCGACGCCGCCTCAGCCGCCGAAGCCCGGCACAACGGCGCACCGATCAGCACCGCGATCTCGGTCTCGAAATGCACCGCACCCTGCCCCAGCGGCAGCAACAACGGCTGCTCAAGTGCCACGGCACTGGTCGCCGGCTTGATAAACAGCAACGGTTCACGCGGCAGCGGATTGTTCAACTCCCGTGCATGCGCGGCATAGTTGCGCCCGACGCAGACAATCTTGCCCAGCGGCAGCTCGACGGACCCACCGGCCAGCCAGCGGTGTTGATACGGCATACGCTCTCCCTGCGGCCGATACACGACCGCGTTCTATAACCAAATGAAAAAAGCTTCGTTTCTCTTATTTCACTACGCTGAACTACCTTTAAAGGGCCAAAACCGACCGCCCCATGATCGATCCGCGCAAGGAGTGCTCCATGAGCCAAGAACAACTGATTCTGGATATTCAAAACCTGCATGATTTGCTCGAGGGCACGCCGGCCGTGGACGAATGCACCGCCGCCAGTCTGGAGCAGCTGACCCGCAATATTGAAATCGCCATTGCCCAGGCAGAGGGCGAGCTGCCCGAATCCGATGTCGAGGAGCAGATCGAAGCGGAACTCCTGCGCTTTGGCGACGATCATCCGGCCCTGGCCCAGGCGCTGCGGCAGATCATCAATACCCTGCACAATATAGGTATCTGACCCCGCCTGCGGAATCCGTCCCGCTGGAGTATGATCCTTGTCAATGGGGATGGCCTAACCTCCCGGTTCGCCATCCCGTCCAGCCGGGCGCGGCTTTGATACCGCCCCGCATCCGTTCGCATACAGCCCGCGGGGGAACCATGTCCGCTACCTCTCTGGATAAAAGCAAGATCAAGATCGTCCTGCTCGAAGGCGTTCACGCATCGGCCCTGGAGCTGCTGCGTGCCGAGGGCTACAGCAACATCGACTACCTGAAAACCGCACTCGGCGGTGACGAACTGATCGAACGGATCAAGGACGCCCACTTTGTCGGCATCCGCTCGCGCACCCAGCTGACCGCCGATGTCTTCGCCGCTGCACCCAAGCTGGTCGCCGTCGGCTGCTTCTGCATCGGCACCAACCAGGTCGACCTCGCCGCCGCGACCCGTCACGGCGTGGCCGTCTTCAACGCCCCCTACTCCAACACCCGCTCGGTGGCCGAACTGGTCCTGGCCGAAGCGCTGCTGCTGCTGCGCGGTATACCGCAGCGCAACGCCGCTGCCCATCGCGGTGAATGGCAGAAGGACGCCAAGAACTCACACGAGATTCGCGGCAAGAAGCTCGGCATCATCGGGTATGGCAATATCGGCAGCCAGCTCAGCGTGCTGGCCGAATCCCTGGGGATGAAGGTCTATTTCTACGACGTGGTGACCAAGCTGCCGATGGGTAACGCCACCCAGATCAGCAGCCTGTACGAACTGCTCGGTCTGGTCGATGTCGTCAGCCTGCATGTCCCGGAGACCCCGGCCACCCGCTGGATGATCGGCCACAAGGAACTGGCGGCGATGCGTCCGGGCTCGATCCTGCTGAACGCCTCACGCGGCACCGTGGTCGATATCGAAGCCCTGGCCGACGTATTGCGCAGCGAACAGCTTCTGGGCGCGGCGATCGACGTCTTCCCGAGCGAACCGAAATCCAACAGCGACGAGTTCATCTCGCCGCTGCGCGCCTTCGACAATGTGCTGCTGACCCCTCATATCGGCGGCTCGACCATCGAGGCACAGGAAAATATCGGCCGTGAAGTCGCCGAAAAGCTGGCCAAGTACTCCGATGTCGGCACCACCCTGACCTCGGTAAACTTTCCCGAGGTGGCGCTGCCGGCCCACCCCGGCCAGCACCGCATCCTGCACGCCCACCACAACGTGCCCGGGGTGCTGTCGGCGATCAACCAGATCTTTTCCGAAAACGCCATCAACATCAGCGGTCAGTACCTGCAGACCAACGACCAGATCGGCTATGTGGTGATCGATGTGGATGCCACCCAAAGCCAGGTCGCCCTCAGCAAGCTGCAGCAGGTACAGGGCACCATCCGCTGCCGCGTGCTCTACTGAGCGCGTTTTACCGATCCCGGTCACAGAAGCAGGCGCTCGGCTTGCTATGCTTGGCGACACGGCCGCACCCGACGGCCGCCGTCGCCAACTACAGAGGCTAAGGGGAACGGCAATGGAAGGATGGATTGTTCTTGCGATACTGGTCGCGCTGGTGGCCTATGCCATCAACATCTACAACACGCTGGTGAAAAAGCGCAACGGCTTTCAGAACGCCTTTGCCCAGATCGAAGTGCAGCTCAAGCGCCGCCATGATCTGATCCCCAATCTGGTGGAAACCGCCAAGGGCTACCTCAGCCACGAACGCGAAACCCTCGAATCGGTGATCCAGGCACGTAATGCGGCGGCCAATGCCCTGAAAAACGCCGTCGATAAACTCGGGCCGAGCGAAATCAAGGCTTTTGCCGGTGCCGAACAGGCCCTCTCCGGTGCTCTCGGGCAGTTTCAGCTGGTGGTGGAAAACTACCCCGAGCTCAAGGCCGATCGCACCATGACCCAGCTCACCGAAGAGCTGACCAGCACCGAAAACCGCGTCGCCCGTGCACGGCAGTTCTATAACGATGCGGTCACCGACTACAACAGCTACCGCCAGAGCTTCCCGCCGGTATTGCTGGCAACCCGCTTCGGTCACCGCGAAGACGCCGCCCTGCTCGAATTTGCCGACCGCGCCGCCATTCAGGTCGCGCCGACCGTCTCTTTTTAACCCAAGCGGCGTGCGCAGGCCTGGCCGGCGCCCGCCGCAGGAATCACGCCCATGAACTTCTTTGCCTGGCAGGATGCGGCACGCACACGCACGCGGTTTCTGCTGGTACTGATGGCGCTGGCCATTCTGGCCCTGACCGTTGGCATCAATCTGCTCGCCGGCGTGGTGATCCTCGCCAGTCACAGTGTCGGGCTGGCACAGCTCATCGACCAGCCGGGCCTGTTGCTCGAAACCCTGACCTGGGAGTTTTTCGGCTACTCGCTGCTGTTTATCCTGCTGCTGGTCGGCGGCGGCAGCTACTACCGCATACGCTCGCTGGCCGACGGCGGCCACCGCATCGCCCGCGAACTGGGTGGACGCAGGCTCGACCCCAGCCAGGTAGCGGACCTCGAGCGACGCCTACTGAACGTGGTCGAGGAGATGGCGATCGCTTCAGGGACCCCGGTTCCCGATGTCTATCTGCTCGATCATGAGCCGGGCATCAACGCCTTCGCCGCCGGCAACAACCTCGAGAATGCCGTGATCGGTGTTACCCGGGGCGCGCTTGAACAGCTCAGCCGCGACGAACTCGAAGGGGTGATCGCCCATGAGTTCAGCCATATCGTCCACGGCGACATGCGCCTGAACCTGCGCCTGATGGGCGTCATTTTCGGCATCACCATGCTCAGCGAAATCGGTCAGATCCTCCTGCGCAGCCAGCGTCACACACGCAGCTACAGCTCAAAACGCAAGGACTCCAACGGCGCCGCAGTGGCCTTTGTCGGCCTTGGCCTGATGCTGCTCGGCTTTGCCGGCACCTTTTTCGGCAGCTGGATCAAGGCATCGATCTCGCGCACCCGTGAATTTCTGGCCGACGCATCCGCCGTGCAATACAGCCGCAACCCCGACGGGATCGCCAACGCCCTCAAGCGCATCGGCGGCAGTGCACGCGGCACACGGCTGACCAGCCCGCGCGCCAGTGAAGCGAGCCACATGCTCTTTGCCAGCGGCCTCAAGGGCTGGCTACAGGGACTCTTTGCCACCCATCCGCCGCTGGAGCAACGGATCAAAAAACTCGATCCCGCCTGGGACGGAGCCTTTCTGTCCGCACTCCCGCCCAATGCCGGGGCCGACGGACAGCCCGAGCACGGCGCACAGCCTGCGACCGCAACCGCCACGCCAGGACTCAGCGGCCTGAGCGGCTGGAGCCATCAACCCGATGCTAAGCCTGCAGAGGCTCCCGTTCAGGACGGCCGTCATCTTGAGCAGGCGCTGGCGCAGATGGGCAAGCCGCAGGCCGCGCATTTCGCCTATGCCCAGAGCGTGCTGGACCAGCTGCCGGAACGGCTGCACCGTGCCTGTGGCGATCCGGACAAGGTCAGCGCCCTGCTGCTGGCACTGATGCTCAGCCCGGATGCGCAGCACCGCGCCCTGCAGGAGCCCCTGTTACAGCAGCCGGACTGGGCGGCGCAGCGCACCGAGATCATCGCCCTGGCCGCTGAGCTGGCTGCCCTGGCACTGCCCGACCCGCTGGTACTGCTGGAACTGGCGCTGCCGACCCTGCGCTATCTGGGGCTGGGCGCACGCGAGACCCTGGGCATCCGGCTCGAACAGCTGGCGCGCGCCGATCAGCGCATCAATCTGTTCGAGTGGGCGCTGCTCTCCTGCGTACGCCACCAGCTCAACAGCCTGAACCAGAGCCTGCTGCTGCGCGACCATTACCTGCGCGCAGAGGCGCTGCACGAAGAGCTGCACCTGATTCTGAGCTGTTTCTGCCGCGTCTCGAAAATGCCCGAAGCCGCCCAGCAACAGTGCCTGGAACAGGCACTGTTGGGCCTGGGTCTGACACCTACCGAGCAACTCTCAGGCGCGCTGTTCAACCGTCTGGGCAAAGCACTCGAACGCGCCCGCCGGCTCTACCCGCGGGACAAGGAAGCACTGCTCAACGCCTGCTGCGACTGCATCCGCTTTGATGGCCAGATCGCCCTGGCCGAAGCGCAGACCCTGCGCGCGGTGGCGATCATGCTTGAGTGCCCGATTCCGCCTCTGGTGGCACCGTAGCCGCATCCGGCGCCGACGTGTTAAGGGCGCTAGAGAGCCAGTCCAGATAGGTCGCACGGATCGACTCGATCTCGTTGGCCAGATGGTGGCGTGCATCGGGTAACAGGCGGATATCCGGCTGTTGGAACAGGCGTTCGAGTACCGGCAGATTGTGTTGCCAGTCCACCGTATGATCCTGCTGCCCCTGCACAATCAACGGCCTGAAGGCGACCGGAGCACGCCGTTCGATGCGGGCAATCCAGCGGTTCAGGGCGCCGACCCAGGTGACCGGCAGCAACCGCGGCTGCAGTGGATCGTGCAACTCGAGAAATTCGCGAAAACTCGGGTCCTGCGTATTTTCGGAAAAATGGCGCACCACATGCCGCACAAAGGGCCGCGCCAGATAGTAGCTCAGCCGACCGATCCGCCACTTCACCGGCCGCACCAGCGGCGCAAACAGAAACACCTGCGCAAAGCCCGTACCGCCGGTACGGGTCAGGTAATCGATCCAGATCGCCCCGCCGGTACTCTGGCCAAAACCGTACCAGGGCCGTGGCAGATGGGCACAGAACGCAAGCACCCCTTCAAGAGCCGTCTGGTACTCGGCAAAGTCTCCGATCACCGCGCGCGCCCCGGTCGACAGGCCATGCCCGGGCAGGTCAAACCCCACCACGGCCAGATTCTGCTGCAGAAAAAACCGGATCAGATGGCGATACAGGCCCTGATGATCGTAGTAACCGTGCAGCAGGAACAAAGTGCCGCGCGGCCGGGCAGGCGCCCAGTAATGCAGTGCCAGCCGATAACCGGCGACCTCCAGCGTACCGAGCTGCTGCACGGCCACACCGAGATCGCTACAGTCGATGCCGTAGTAGCTGCGGTAGGCCCGCTCAAGGGCAGTGGCACGGCCGGGGCCCGCCCAGTCGAAACGGGGCAGCTCACGGATCAGTTGGTCAGGATCAAAGGGCGCTTGAGTCATAGGGGCAAGCTTAAACAGGTCCAGGAGGCAGGGAAACGCCGGCGCCGGGAAAAATCACCGAGCGCTTATTCCTTAACCAACAGAGGACAGGCTGCGCGGACCTGGCGGCCGATAGGTATAAGTGATTACCAGTGCTCGGACAGGCCCCCATCGGACACGCATTTTTCCCGATAGGCGGAAAAAATGCGGGCATCTACACTGAACTTAACCTAATTGATTACGCAGTTTGTTCGAATAGGTTTCTCTCTACTCCTCTTTATTCCCAAGTTCTGGCCCCGTTCCCCAACGGGGCTTTTTTTTGCCCCGGCAAATTCCCGAATCCCGGCAGTGCAACAGCTAGGCTTAACAGAGCAGGCGGCTGACGGGAGCAATGGCCATGGGTGATTTCTATATCGGCTCGGAGATCGGCCGTTTGCAGAAGGTACTGCTGCACCAGCCGGAGCTGGCTCTGCGGCGCCTGACTCCCAGCAACTGCCAGGACCTGCTGTTCGACGATGTACCGGCGATCGAACAGGCGATCGAGGAGCACCTGGCGTTTCAGAACCTGCTCGAGGCCGAAGGGGTCGAGGTGTTCCTGCTGCGCCCGCTGCTGGCCGAAACCCTGATCGACGAGGAGGCGCGCCATTTTATCCTCGAGCGTCAGGCCGGCCCGGCCCAGTTCGGGCTCAGCCTCTATCGCGAAGTACGTGCCTACCTCGACCAGCTCAGCCCCGGTGCCCTCGCCGACTGTCTGCTGGGCGGCCTGACCAAGACCGAACTCGGCGCCCAATGCCACAGCCCGACCCTGCGCCTGCTCGCCGAAACCGACTTTATCCTGCCGCCCTGCCCCAACCATCTGTTCACCCGCGATACCTCCTGCTGGATCTACGGCGGCGTATCCATCAATCCGATGCAGATGCCGGCCAGACGTCGCGAAAGCCTGCATCTGCGGGCGCTCTACCAGTACCACCCGATGTTCCGGGACGGCAGCTTTCCGCGCTATCTCGGTGAGCGCGATCCGGGCCTGAATCCGGTCACCCTGGAAGGCGGCGATATTCTGGTACTGGGCGACGGCCTGGTGCTGGTGGGACTGTCCGAGCGCAGCAGCCCGCAGGGCGTGGAACTGCTGGCCCAGCGCCTGTTCAGCTGCGAGCAGGCAACCCGTGTTCTAGCCGTGGAGCTGCCCCACACCCGCGCCTGCATGCATCTTGATACCGTCTTTACGCAGATGGATCAGGACTGTTTTACCTACTACCCGGAGATTCTCGGCGCTTCGCGCACCTGGCTGATCGAACCCGAGGCCCATGGTCATATGCACATCGAGGAGCAGCAGGAGGGACTGATTCCGGTCCTGCGCGAAGCACTGGGGCTCGATCACCTGCGCCTGGTGCCGACCGGGGGCGATCTCTTCGAGCAGGAGCGCGAACAGTGGCACGATGCCAACAATGTGCTGTGCATCCGCCCCGGAACGGTCGTCAGTTATGCGCGCAATCAACATACCATCGAGAACATGACCCGCGCCGGCATCGAAGTACTGAGCATCGCCGGCGAGCAGCTCGGCCGGGGCCGCGGCGGTCCGCGCTGCATGAGCTGTCCCTGGCTGCGTGCACCCTGTTAATAAACCCGCCCTGCAGCCAGCAGCATCCACCCCCAAACACGCTCCGCCCGGGCATCGAAGTACCGAGCAGCGCTGGCGAGCTGCGCGACCGTGGCGGCCCGCGCTACCGATGCAGACACACCCGCTCCGGCCTGATTTTGCCCGCTACCCTCGCCCTGCTCCGGCGCTGACAGGAAATCTACGTACAGCATCGCTGCGGGGGCGCTTTTGCCCCGACTCCGGGTTATGATGACGCTTCCGTCGGCTTGGGGCCGGCGGCTTGATTTCGATGACAGGACAGAATCATGGCTTTCAATCTGCGTAACCGCTCTTTTCTGAAATTGTTGGACTTCACCCCCAAGGAGATCGGCTTTCTGCTCGATCTGTCCCGCGACCTCAAACGAGCCAAATACGCAGGTACCGAGCAACGACGTCTGGTCGGCAAGAACATCGCCCTGATCTTTGAAAAGGCCTCCACCCGTACCCGCTGCGCCTTCGAAGTGGCCGCCTTTGACCAGGGCGCCCAGGTGACCTACATCAGCGGCGGCTCGCAGATGGGCTACAAGGAATCGGTGAAGGACACCGCACGTGTTCTGGGCCGCATGTACGACGGCATCGAATTTCGCGGTCATCATCAGCAGCACGTCGAAGAACTGGCCGAATACTCCAACGTCCCGGTCTGGAACGGCCTGACCAACGAATGGCACCCGACCCAGATGCTGGCCGATCTGCTCACCATGCAGGAACACGGTCGTGGCAAGCAGCTGCACCAGATGAGCTACGCCTACCTCGGCGATGCCCGCAACAACGTCGCCCACTCCCTGCTGGTCGCCGGTACCAAGATGGGTATGGACGTGCGCATGGTCGCTCCGGCCGAATACCTGCCCGATCCCGAGCTGGTGGCCCAGTGCCGCGAACTGGCCAAGGAAACCGGTGCCAGGATCACCCTGACCTCCGATGTCGCCGAAGGCGTGAAGGGCTGTGACTTCCTCTACACCGACGTCTGGGTCTCCATGGGCGAGCCGAAGGAAGCCTGGGCCGAACGGATCGAGCTGATGAAGCCGTACCAGATCAATGCCGACGTGATGGCGGCCACCGGCAACCCGCACACCAAGTTCCTGCACTGCCTGCCGGCGTTCCACAACGACGAGACCACCCTGGGCCAGGAGATCAACGAGGCCTACGACATGAACGGTCTGGAAGTGACCGAAGAGGTGTTCGAGTCCGAGGCATCCATCGTCTTCGACCAGGCGGAAAACCGCATGCACACCATCAAGGCAGTAATGGTCGCAACCCTCGGCGCCTGATCCGAAAGCGCTGAACAGAAGGCCCCGTCCGGGGCCTTTTTTGTTCCTCTTTGCTGCCGGGAGACAAAGCCTGTGTCTCTTTTGTGGCGGTAAAATTGGCCGCTGGCCGGGCACGATCTGTTAGCCTCGGCCGATCCCTTCCGCATTCATGATGGAGCCCAAGATGTCTACCGATGTCGTACAACTGACCCAGGAACTGGTCCGCTTTCCCTGTCTGGCCGGTGCAGAACAGCCGCTGAGCGATTATCTGTGTGCGCAGTTCAAGGCTCTGGGCTTCGATCAGGTGGTGCAGGATGACTACGGCTCGGTGTACGGCTGCATCGGCCCGGCCGACGCACCGATCGCACTGCTGTTCGACGGCCATATGGATGTCGTTCCGGTGGTCGGCGAATGGACCGTCGATCCCTTTGGCGGTGAAATCCGCGGTGATCGCCTGTACGGCCGCGGCAGCACCGACATGAAGGGCGGTCTGGCGGCTGCGATTGCTGCCGTCGCCAACACCGATCCGGCCCGACTGCAGCAGCGTATTGCGGTATCCGCCAGCGTGCTCGAAGAGCAGATCGAGGGGATGGCGCTGGCACGCGTGCTTGAAGCGCTCGCACCCGAAGCGGTGGTGATCTGCGAACCTTCCGATCTGAAGATCAAGACCGGCCAGAAGGGACGTCTGGAGATCGAGCTCTGCCTCGAAGGCCAGCCCGCCCATGCGGCCACCCCGGAAAAAGGCGAGAGCGCCCTGCTCAAAGCCGCGCGCGCGCTGGAACTTCTTGAAGCCCTGACACCACCGGAACATCCCGAGCTCGGCAAGGGTATTCTGGTAGCCACCGATATCATCTCCGATCCCTATCCCTCGATCTCGATGCTGCCGCGCACCGTAACCATCCGCTTCGATCGCCGCAGCCTACCCGGAGAAAACGCCACAGAGATCCTCGCAGCGATCGAACGCTGTCTCCTCCAGGGCGGCGTCGAGGGCTTCAGCCTGAAGGTCTCCGACAGCCCGATCCGCACCTATACGGGGCTGGAAGTCCCCTTCGCGCGTGACCTGCCCTCCTGGCAACTGGACAGCGCTCATCCGCTGCTTGAACGTCTGCAGCAGGCCGTCCGCGCCCAGGGACTGGATACAACCGCTTCGATGTGGCCGTTCTGCACCAACGGTTCCGAATCGGCCGGCCGCCGCGGCATCCCGACCATCGGCTTTGGTCCGGGGGTAGAGTCCGATGCGCATATCATCGACGAGTCGATCAGCGTCAGCCAGCTGCGTCAGGCCGAAGCGGTATATCGCGGTCTGATCATGGCGATGGCGGGCTAGAAACAAGCGGCAGCGACAGCGGCTGATCGGCGGGCATCTGCAGGTAAAACCGGTAGATCGCCTCCAGCCGGCCGCTGCGTCTGAGTTCATGCATACCGGCATTGAAATCATCGCGCAGCTTGCGGTCACGAAAGACCGGGCGGTAGTGCCGGGCATCGGGGGCGATAAAGCGATACTCACGCACCGGCTCAAGCACCAGCCCCCGGTCCTGCACCAGTCGGTTGGCATGATAGCGGAAGATATAACGGTCGCTGAGGATCACATCGAACTGGCCGCGCAGCAGGCCGAGCGCCTGCCACTGCTGATCACGGCGTTCGAAGTACAGCCCCTGCTGGTCGGGTAGCGCCAGCCATTCGGGATAGCGCTGACGCGCCCCGACGTATCCGATCACCAGCAGCCCGGCCAGATCCTCAGGCTTGTGCAGCGGCAACTGCCGCGCACGCAGGCTGATCAGCACATCCTCGTAGACCACGGCCGGATCGGCATAGTGGCCGCCGGCATCACTCAGATCCTGACCGCCATCCATCATCAGGGCATCGACACGACCATAGCGAAAGGCCAGCGGCAGGCGCTCGAGCGCAAAGTAATAGGGCATCAGGGTATGGCCGCGCCAGGCCAGAGCCTCGCGGGCGACATCGACCTCGATCCCGCCTGCACCGGCGGGCAGGGTATAGGGGGGCCGCTGCTCGGTGAACGCCATGCTGACCTCGGCGGCCCGGACCGGGGCTACCGGCCAAACAAGCAGCAGCAGAGGCAGTAACAGACACGGCAAGAGGCGCATCCAGCCCTCCTTTGGCAGGGTTACTCCTTTAAGCTAGCAGAGCCTCGGTGCCGGTCGCGAAGAAAACAGGGCGCGATTACTCGCCTGCGTCTACCTGCAGGTAATGTCGGTAGATGGCGTCAAAGCGACCGCTCGCCTTCAGGTGACGCAGGCCCGCGTTGAAATCATCACGGATCGCCGGATCACGAAAGACCGGGCGGTAGTTGTTCGGGCTCATGCTGACAAAGCTGTGCTCGCTCACCGCGTGCAGGGGTTGCCCCCGCTCGCGCGCCAGCTTGTTGGCGAAGTAGTGGAAGATATACCGATCGGTGAGCATGACATCGAAGTGCCCGCGCAGCAGGCCGAGAGTCTGCAGCTCCTGATCGGCGGCCTCGAAATAGAGGCCCAGCGCCTTCGCCGGCGCTACCCAGTCGGGATAACGCTGCGCTGCGCTGATAAAACCCACCACCAGACGGTCGGCCATGTCCTTGGGGCTCGTGATGATCAGATCACGCGCCTTCAGGGTGATCAGGACGTTCTCGAACACCACTGCCGGCTCGGCATAGTGCCCCCCGGCAGCGGTCAGGTCCTCGCCGACATCCATCATCAGGGCATCGACACGGCCATAGCGAAAGGCCAGCGGCAGGCGCTCCAGCGGAAAATAGTGCGGTACCAGCCGATGACCACGAAAGGCCAGCGCTTCGCGCGCGACGTCCAGCTGAACGCCACTGTCGGTTTGCGGAAAGGTATAGGGCGCCAGCTCCTCACTGAACGCCATCACGACATCGGCCGCACCGGCCAGACGTGCCGACAGCCATAACAAACCGACCAGTGCGATAGAGAAGCAACGCATCCATTTTCCCCGTGCCAGAGTGCGCAGAACAAGAACCCAGCGTACGACAGAAGTCCGCCGTACCCTTCAGGATGGCGTACAACTGGCGTTCAGCCAAGACTGCCAGAGCGCTGAATAGCGTTCCAGCCAACGCTGTGCCGCCTGCGTCTCGTCCAGCCCCTCAAGGTCCATCCAGCGCGCCAGTTCCAGCAACATCGGCGCGTCGAAATCGAGCTGCTGCAGCAGCTCGAAGGCGCAGGGCCAGCGCCGCGGCAGGCCGGCCCAGGCGATCTTCTTCAGCCAGCCCTGACGGGGGTTGCCGCAGTCATACAGAAATTCGGGATTGATCCCCCAGCTCGGGTCCTGCTCGCAGGCGGGGGCGTAGGCGGGAAACTCCACAAAACGGCCGGGGTATTTCTGGTTCACCCAGTTCGGCTCCCAGTTGCCCAGTAGAATCGGCTGCTGCCGCGCCACCGCGGCATCAAGCGCACGCCACAGCTGCTCGGCATCGACCCGCTCGACCTTGAAGTCGAGGCCGAGGGCGCGGATGCGCGCCTGCTCGGGCAACTCCCAGACTCCGGTCAGCAGGCGCCCCTGCGGATAACTCGACGGCGTCGCAAACAGCGGCGCACAGGCCAGCAGCGCACGCCAGTCCGGCAGCCCCGGACACAGGGATTCGACATACAGGGGATACCACCACTCCTCGCGCGTAACCGCCCGGTGACTGCCGGCATCGACGATCAGCCCCCGAGTCAGCAGACGCTGATAGAGTGCGCCCATCGAGCCTTCCCAGACCTCGACCTGGATATGCACCTGCCCGAGACGCAGGGCTCCCCACTGCTCGTCCACCGACAGTTCCAGAAAGTCGACCGCATAGCCCTGCCGCTGCAACAGCGCAGCCGCAATATGGCTCATCGCCCGCTGGCTGGACCAGTCGCTGAGGACCAGCACGATCGGCGCATCACGCGCCGACAGCGCCCACGAACTGGCGCAGAGCAGCAGACTGAGCACGAGCAGACGTGGTTTCCAGGACATTCCCGCCCCCTGCGTGTATCCCTACCAGTATCGCCCATCCATGGCGGTTAATCGGCGATTCGACGCAGCCTCGCCATATAAAAGCCGTCCCAGCCGCGCGCATCCGGCAACAGACTCTGCTCCGCTTCAAGGACAAAGCGGCCCTCTGCAGCCGCCAGAAACGCCGTTACCTGCTGCCGGTTTTCCTGCGGCAGAATCGAGCAGGTGGCGTACACCAGCTTGCCGCCGGGTTTAAGAAGACGGCTGTAGCGCGACAGGATATCGGCCTGCAGCGGCAACAGACGTTCGAGCTGTTCACCGCCATACAGCCATTTGCTTTCCGGATTGCGTCGTAGCACGCCGGTTCCGGAGCAGGGCACATCCAGCAGCAGACGATCGATCTGACCATACAGACGCTTGAGGGTACGGGTTCCCTCGATCGGTCGGGTCTCGATATTGGCGCCGGCGCGGCGCGCACGCTTTTTCAGCTGTGCCAGTTTCCAGGCTTCCACATCCAGTGCCAGCAGGCGTCCACGCCCCTGCAGCAGACCCGCCAGCTGCAGCGTCTTGCCGCCGGCACCGGCACAGGCATCCACCACCCGCATGCCGGGCTCCACCTCGAGGAAGGGCGCGATCTGCTGTGAACCGGCATCCTGCTGCTCGTACAGACCCGCGGCAAACAGCGGATTTCGAAACAGCTCCGCATAGCCCAGAATTTCCAGCGCATCCGGCGCGCCCGCGACCGCTCGGGTCTTGATCCGCTGCGCCTGCAGCTCCTGACGCAGCGCGTTGACATCGGTCTTCAGACTGTTGGCGCGGATAAACCGCGGCGGCTCCAGGCTCAGCGCCTTGCGCACCTCGGGCCAGGCGCTGCCGAGTGCGGGGGCGGCCAGCTGCTCGAGCCAGGCCGGACAGCTGTCCTGCTGCGCCGGAGTCAGGCTCTCAAGACGACGTGTCAGCTGCTCCGGCGTGGGCCGCTCGATCCAGCGCGGCAGGCGCACGCGATTGAGTGCGCCCCAGTAGCCCAGCAGGCGCTCGAGCTGCCCCTTGGACAGCGGCCGTGCATGTTCATCTACCCGCGCCAGCGCCAGCAACGAGCCGAGCTGGCGCACCAGAGCCGACAGCAGACGCCAGTGCGTCAGCAGTGCAGCGCCCTTGAGCTGGCCTGCACGCGCCAGCTGGCCCTGGACTCGATCAAGGGTCTGCTGCTCGTTCAGGATGGTGCCCAGACTGGCCACCAGGGTGCGTGCCAGCACCGGGTCTATTGCGTTCATGCTCACTCTCTTGCGGGCGGAAATCTTTGGGGACGCGATTATGCACCCCTGCCCGCACAGTCAAAAGCCGAAGTTTCCACGCCACACTACGCCCCGTGCTGACTTGCTTTTTTACCGGGCTCGGGCAACAGTGAGCCTCCCTTTGTTACGCTACCCGATTCTGCCCATGTCCGCCCCGATGCCTCCCCGTTCCCGCACCCACCACGACTTTATTGTGATCGGCGGCGGTATTCTGGGACTGGCGACGGCCTGGCAGCTGCTGCGCCGCTATCCTGACTGCTCGCTGCTGCTGCTGGAAAAGGAACCGGAACTGGCGGCCCATCAGACCGGCCGCAACTCCGGCGTCATTCACGCCGGCGTCTATTACACCCCGGGCAGCCTGAAGGCGCGCTTCTGTCGTGCCGGTAACCGTGCCACCAAGGCGTTCTGCCGCGAGCACGACATCCCCTTCGAGGTCTGTGGCAAGCTGCTGGTGGCCTGCAACGAGGCCGAACAGGAAGGCATGGCCGCCCTGAAGACCCGCTGCGGTGAAAACCGGATCACCGTCGAGGAGCTTGATGCGGCCGAGCTCAAACAACGCGAGCCGCATATCAACGGGGTAGGTGCCCTCTTTGTGCCGAGCTCGGGGATTGTCAGCTACCGCGCCATCTGTCTGCGTCTGGCTGCGCTGATCCGCGCAGCCGGCGGCGAGATCCGTCTGGGTGCCGAGGTCGGCGCCATCGAGCAGCATCCCGCCGAGGTGCGGGTGCGTACCGCCGACGGCTGGCACAGCGGCGCCTACCTGGTGGCCTGTGCCGGCCTCTGGTCGGACCGGATGGTGACACTGCTGGGTCAGGAACCGGACTTTTGCATCGCGCCCTTTCGCGGCGAGTATTTCCAGCTGCCGGCCACCCGGAACCGGATCGTCAACCACCTGATCTATCCGATCCCGAACCCGAAGCTGCCCTTTCTGGGCGTGCATCTGACCCGCATGATCGACGGCAGCGTGACCGTCGGCCCCAATGCCGTGCTGGCTCTGGCGCGCGAAGGCTACCGCAAGACCGACCTCAGCCTGCAGGAACTCTGGGGACAGCTCTGCGACCCGGGGCTTCGCCGCGTACTCTGGCGCCATCGCCGCGCCGGCTGGAACGAGCTGAAAAACTCGCTCTGCAAGCGCGGCTATCTTGGTCTGGTGCACAAGTACTGTCCCGAGCTGGAGCTGGACGAGCTCGGCCCCTATCCTGCCGGAATCCGCGCTCAGGCCATCAGCCGGAACGGCCAGCTGGTGGATGATTTTCTCTTTGTCACCACACCCAGAGCACTGGTGGTTGCCAACGCCCCCTCACCGGCAGCGACCTCGGCCCTGCCGATCAGCGAGCATATTGTGGCGCAGCTTGAAGCGCTGATGGCGCAGCACTGAGAACCGCTCAACGCTGCCACAACGGCCAGCCGTACCAGCCGGCCCACAGCAGCAGATGCAGCGCCACGATGGCGCGAAACCGATTCTGATAGGATCGTTTGCGGTTTTTATGCCGCAACCAGCGCTGGGCCAGCCAGGCGCCGGGCCATCCCCCGCAGAGTTCAAAAAGATGCAGGCGCCGCTCCGGGATCCGCCAGCGCTGCCCGCGCGCCTGATACTTGTCCCAGCCGTAGAGCGCCAGCGTGATCAGACTCATCAGCAGGTAACCCAGTACGATCGCATGCCCGGGGCTGTGGACAATCCATGCAGAAAAGTTATTCACAGCCCGCCACACTCCGTCTGCATGCCATCAGAACAGCGGCACCATTCGGCTGACTTCACCTGCGGCGGTGTTGTCTTCCAGCTCGCCATTACGCAGCAGCACCTTCAGCTGACGCTGCTGAGTCCAGAGCAGGCGCACCAGCTCGTAGTCGAAGGGCGAATCCACATCGGCATAGCGGAACGGTACGTTGTACCGGGTATCCACGATCCCCAGCGCGGTCAGCTCGACCGCGCGGCTGGAACTCTCGGCCACGCCGAGGAAGTTGGCCTCGTTGTGCACCAGAATATCGACCCCCATCCCCGCGGTATCGCGCAGGTTGCTCGGTCCCAGCAGCGGCAGCATCAGATAGGGGCCCTGATTGACGCCCCAGACCGCCAGCGTCTGGCCGAAATCAGCCTCCTGCCGGTGCAGCCCCATTGGCGTGGCGATATCGAACAGCCCGAACAGCCCGAGGGTGGTATTCACCCCCAGCCGCCCCACCGTGGTCAGCGCCCTCTGCCCCTCAAACTGCAGGCCGAGGTTGAGCAGTGCCGGCACCTCGAACAGGTTGTTGTAGAAATTGCTGATCCCCTGACGCACCGGACCGGGCACCAGCCAGACATAGCCGTCGATGATCGGCAGGATCAGGTATTCATCCGCCAGTCGGTTGAACTTGAACAGGCGCCGGTTCAGCGGCTCCAGCGGATCGTAGACTTCAAGCTGCGTCCAGCTCGGTACAACCCCCATGTAGGGCTCGCGAAATTCCAGCTCATCCAGCGGATCCTCATACTCGGCCCGCACCCCCGCGCTGCTCAGCAGCAGGGCCAGCAAGAGCGGCAGCCAGCGACTCATGGTGCGTCCTCCTCAAGCTGCGGCGACTGCAGCGGCTGCTCCATCATGAAGGCCAGCATGGTGGCGACATTGTCGCGAAAATCGAGACTGCCGCAGTGTCCGCCATCGGGATAGATCAGTGCTCGCTCGCCAAAGGTGGCCCGCAGCCAGTCAAGATCCTCGCCGGTGAGAATGAAGTCGTCGACGTTGGTCATCATCAGAATCTTGTCGCTGCTGGCGAGATAATCGCGCAGAAAATAGAGCGACACATGGCGGTTCAGATCGCCGATGCTGGCGGTCGAGCGGTACTCACGGGCAAAGGGCAGCAGCACTCGCTGCACATAGCACTGGAAATTGCAGGCCAGCGCCTGCTTGTAGAACGGCGTCATCGAGGTATCGAGACTCAGGGTCTGCTCGGGATTGACCAGAAAACCGGTCGGCGCCAGCTGCTCGGCGGTAAAGGTCATGTCCGCCACGCTGAAGCGAAACGCCATCCCGATCAGCAGCGCCATCTCCTCCTTGGTCAGGGCCTGCTCACTGCCCTGCAGATCGAGCAGCAGGTTGCTGTTGAGCTCGATCCGCCCGGTGGCGCGGAAATAGCGCGCCAGGCGCGTGACGAAATGCTCGATCAGCTGATCGAAGTTCTCCACCCCCTGTACCCGTGCCCAGATCATGCGGTCCAGACGGCTGACCGAGCTGAGCAGGTTGACCGGCGGATTGAGCATCACCACCCGGCGAAAATTGAACACCTGCTCGGTCTCGTCCAGATAGCTGACAAAAGCCGAATGCAGAGCGCCGAGGCTGTACCCGGTGAGGTAGTAATCGGTAACCTCGATCCCCTGCTCCGCGCGCGCCTTGGCCACCGCCAGCTGCATCACCCGATACAGATCGCGTGCATCGAGCTGACTGATACCGGGACGAAAGGCACTCGAAGCGCTGGCGATAAAGTCATAATTGGAGGGGCTGGACAGCTGCACGACATGAAAGCCGCGCTGGTAGTAGACGCGCTTGAGAAACTCGACCTTGTATTCGCTGAACCGCCCGCCGGTACCGGCCACGATAAAGATCAGCGGCGCCGGTCCGCGCTGCCAGGCCAGCTTGAAGGGCAGTGTCTGCATCGCCCACATATTGCCGGGCAACGAACGCTCGGGATGCACCGCAAGGCGATACTCGCGCTCATCGATCTGTTCCGGTTCGGGCAGTGCCGCCGGCTGAAACTCCGCCGGCGTACCGGTGATCGAGGCCAGAAAGGGGTTCTTGATCGGGTAGCTGTACTGCGCCTGCACCGGCGCAACCAGTAGCAGCAGCAGGGACAGCCACAGCGATCGGCAGCGAATAGTCATCAACCCGTTTCCTCCAGAACAGCATCCTCGCACGCGAGCACCTTGACCATACGCAGCTTTGGCTCGCCATCAGCGTAGTACAGCGGCTCGGTACCATGGCGCCGATAACCGGCACGCTCGAGCGAACGTACCGAGGCCAGATTGCCGGCCCGCACATGGGCCATCGCCCGCGCCATGCCGCGCCGCACCGCTTCCTGCTCGACAAACCCCTTGAAGCGTCGGTTCAGTCCCTGGCCGCGCCAGGGCGGACAGACATAACTGTACATACTCAGCAGGGCCGGCGCGTCGTCAAGCTGCACCGCGCCAAACAGACTCACCCCCACCAGTTCGTCACCGTGCCAGGCGGTCAGGGTCGCAATATCGGTGCGCGCCAGATAACGCTCGAGCGACATCATCTGTGCAAATGCGGTCCGCAGCAGCTCATGATAGCGTGCGGCCGGTGGCATCAAAGCCAGGCGAATCAAGGCGGTAGCGGACACCTGCAGGCCCCCGTGCAAAAAGTGCCCAGAGTACTGCCAGAGGCCGGCAAAGAACAGTAACCCTGTCCACGACGATCGTTTGCGCTAAGATGCGAGGCACCTGTCACACAAAAAAGTATCCGCCCCATGACCCGTATCGCCCAGGCAGCGCTGCTGCTGCTTACCCTGACCGGACTGGTTCAGGCTCAGGAGCCGCTGCCGGATCTCTTCGAACGCATCAACAGCAGTGTGCTGACGATCAAGGCGGTCGAGAAGAACCCGGTGCCCGGCGCCAAGAAAAAACGCAACACCAACCTCGGCGCCGGCGTGCTGATCACCCATGACGGTCTGGTGATGACCGCCAGCCATATTGTCAATCTGGCCGATCTGATTGCGGTGGAAACCGTCGCAGGCGAGGTGATCAGCGCCCGCGTGATCGCCAACAGCGACAGTGCCGATGTCGCTCTGCTGCAACTGGACAGCCTGCCGCAGAACATCCAGCCGGCCGATCTCGGTGATGCCAGTCAGGCCCGGATCGGCGAGCAGGTACTGGTAATCGGCTCACCGCTGGGGCTCGAACACAGCCTTTCGGTGGGCTATCTCACCGGACGCCACCGTCCCGAACCCCTGCAGGGCTTCAACGGCACCGTCGAATTCCTGCAGACCGATGCCGCCATCAATCCCGGCAACTCCGGTGGTCCGCTGTTTGACCGCTCAGGCCAGCTGCTCGGCATTGTCAGCCATATCCGCACCGAAACCGGAGGCAATCAGGGGCTGGGCTTTGCCACCACCATCAACAGTGCCCGCGAGGTGCTGCTCGAACAACCGGCCGAATGGCGCGGTATCGAGGTGCTGATGATCTCCGGCGAGATGGCCGCGGCCCTGAATGTGCCGCAATATGGCGCACTACTGGTACAGCGTGTGGCGCGCAACTCGCCGGCATTTTTCATGGGTCTGCGTCAGGGGCAGATACCGGCCAAGATCGAGGGACGGAACCTGCTTCTGGGCGGCGATATCATTCTCAAGATTCAGGGCGAGCAGATCACCGGCGACTTTCGCGTCGACGGCCCTCGCGTACAGACCCGGCTGCGCAACCTCAACGCCAAGGAAAGTCTGGAGCTTGAAATCCTCAGGGGCGGCGAGCGCCTGACCCTGTTCTCAAGCCCCGAAGCGAACCCGCTCAGCGAGGTCCCCTGAACCGGGCGCCGCATAGACCGACAAAAAAGCCCGCATCGCTGCGGGCTTTTTTATGGCTGAGCCATGGTTCAGCGGTAGCGGTTGACCTGCTCCTGCAACTCGATGGTCGCTGCGCGCGCCGCTTCGGCAAAATCCTCACCGGAACTTGCGTAGATGATGCCGCGTGAGGAGTTGACGATGATCCCTTCCCCCTGGCTGTTAAGACCGTTGCGCACGGTCGCTTCTACATCGCCACCCTGAGCGCCGAGCCCCGGTACCAGGAAGAACATGTCACCGGTCAGAGCGCGGATACGGCCGAGCTCCGCCGGGTTGGTAGCACCCACCACCAGCATCAGGTTGTTGTTGCCGTTCCATTCGTTGACCGCCTTCTCGGCAATCAGCTCGTACAGCTTGCGCTCGCCCACCTGCAGATTCTGGATTTCCGCCGCACCCGGGTTGGAAGTACGGCACAGCAGAATCACGCCGCGATCGGCATAGCGGGCAAAGGGCTCGACCGTATCGATGCCCATATAGGGGTTGATGGTCACCGCATCGGCTTCGTAGCGCTCGAATGCCTCGACCGCATAACGATCGGCGGTGCTGCCGATATCACCGCGCTTGGAATCGAGAATGACCGGAATTTCGGGGTAGCGGGTGTGGATGTAATCGATGGTGGCCGCCAGCTGATCCTCGATACCCAGCGCATGGTAATGGGCCGCCTGCGGCTTGTAGGCGCAGACGCGATCGGCGGTAGCATCGATGATGCGGCGGTTGAACTGGAAGACCGCACGCGCCTCGTTGCGCACACAGGCCGGCAGACGCTCGGGCAGCGGATCGAGCCCCACGCAGACCAGCGAATTGTTGGCGCGAATCGCCGCCTGCACCTTGTTGAGAAATTGCATCACGCCACCTCTATGGTATGCACCGAACACCCGGTAACAGCATTGAACAAACAGAATCAGGTCCCGATCCGGATCGCCCTGTAGCGCGGACCGATCGGCGGGGGCGATGTTACCAGAGCCCGGGCCATGACCCAACGCGTCCCCGGAATACCGAAGCGGTCACGCGGAGAGGATCGCCCAATGACAGCCCTTGTAATTCGCCGTACAATTGTCCACTTTTAAGGCTATCGGACCGCCGGCGAGATGGGGCAGAAGGCTCCCTCTGGCATTCGCGGATTGCCTCCAGCGCATCTTCAAGGCCCTATAACAGTAGAATAACTCCCGATGAAAACATTACTTCGCGGCTGTCTCGCCCTCTCTACCCTGCTGCTCTCCCTGAGCAGTATTGCTGCGCCCTTTAAAGTGGGCTTTGTCTATATCTCGCCGGTCGGCGAGGCGGGCTGGAGTTACTCCCACGACAAGGCACGCAAGGAACTCGAAGCCCGTTTCAAGGGCCAGGTCGAAACCAAGGCAATCGAGAATGTCGGCCCGGGCGATCAGACCTATGCCGCCCTTAACCAGCTGATCGAAGAGCAGTACGACCTGATCTTCACCACCTCCTGGGATCACATGATTCCGACTAACCGCACCGCCCGTGAAAACCCGCAGGTGCAGTTCGAACAGATCAACGGCATTCGCTGGCGCAAGAACCTCAGCACCCTGTCTCCGCGCACCTGGGAATCGCGCTACCTGTCGGGCATCGTGGCCGGTGAAATGAGCAAGAGCGGCAAGATCGGCTATGTCGCCGCCTACCCGATTGCCGAGGTCATCCGCGAACTGAATGCCTTTACCCTGGGCGTGCGCAGCGTCAACCCCAAGGCCACCGTCGAAGTGCAATGGACCTGGAGCTGGTTCGATCCGGCCAAGGAACGCGAGTCCACCGGTGCCCTGATCGATAACGGCGCCGATATCATCGCCCAGCACACCGACTCCCCGACACCGGTCGAAGTGGCCGAAGCGCGCGGCGTCTACGCCATCGGCTACCACTCCGACATGTCCAAGTTCGGGCCGAAGGCGCAGCTGACCGCCGTCATTCACGACTGGACCAACGCCTACAGCCAGCGCATCGAACAGGCGATGCAGAAACGCTGGAAATCCGGTGACAACTGGGTCGGCGTCAGTGACGGCACCAGCTCCCTGGCGCCGTTCAATGTCGTGGTTCCCAAGGATCTGATCAGCCGCGTCGAGCGCGTGAAAAACGCCATCACCAACGGTGAAAAGGTGATTTTCGAAGGCCCGATCAACAACTCCACCGGCAAGCAGACCGTGCGCCCGGGCAAGGTACTCAAGAACGATGACCTGATGCGTATGAACTGGTATGTCGAAGGGGTCACCGGCGATCTGCAGCGTTTCTGATCGCCGCCACCAATGACCGCACAGGAGCAGCCCAAGGGCTGCTCTTTTTTTACTGACCCGATCGCTCATTCGAGAACAGGCCGGTTCCCCCGCACCGCTGATGCCAGCGGGCTTATGTCGTAGCTACCCGCGGACCGCAGGCCTGATCTGGCAGGAGCCATGCCGGCAATGAATTTGCAGCCAATTTGTCACAGCTGCACAAAAAAGAACGCCGCCTAACCGGAATGGCCGCGCCCCATCAGTCCAGCCCCTTTACAACACATGCAGCACAACGCAGGAGCTCAATACACATGCATCAGTAAATTT
>CAYWUD010000005.1:0-21809 GCA_964461355.1 uncultured Pseudomonadales bacterium
GGGTGCCTACCTGCTGGTGGATATGGCTCACGTGGCCGGTCTGATCGCCACCGGAGTCTACCCGTCGCCGATCGAGCATGCGCACGTGGTTACCACGACTACCCACAAGACTCTGGGTGGTCCGCGCGGTGGTCTGATCCTGTCCAACATCGATGATCCGGATCTGCACAAGAAACTGAACTTCGCCGTCTTCCCGGAAACCCAGGGCGGCCCGCTGTGCCACGTGATCGCGGCCAAGGCGGTGTGCTTCAAGGAAGCGATGAGCGAAGCATTCAAGCAGTACCAGCAGCAGGTTGTCGTCAACGCCCAGGCCATGGCCGAAGTGATGATGAGCCGCGGTATCAATGTCGTTTCCAAGGGTACCGATGACCACCTGTTCCTGGTCGACCTGATCGGCAAGGAATACACCGGTAAAGATGCAGAAGAAGCGCTGGGCCGTGCCAACATCACTGTAAACAAGAATGCGGTGCCGAATGACCCGCGTTCTCCGTTTATCACCTCCGGTCTGCGTATCGGTGCGCCGGCGATTACCCGTCGTGGCTTTACCGAGCAGGATGCACGCGATCTGGCCAACTGGATCTGCGATGTGCTCGACAACATCGATAACGATCAGGTGATCGAAGCGACCAAGCAGAAGGTTCTGGCGATCTGCCAGCGTCTGCCGGTGTACGCCGCCTGAGTTGAACACGTCTTCGGGGGCCGGCCTGTCCGGCCCTCCGTCTATTGGGGCGAATAACGTTCAGAGCCGACCCGTATGTATTGTCCCTTTTGTGGTGCCCAGGATACCAAGGTTGTCGATTCCCGCCTGATCGCCGATGGCAGTCAGGTGCGGCGTCGTCGCGAATGCACCCGCTGCAACGAGCGCTTTACCACCTTTGAAACCGCCGAGCTGGTGATGCCACGGCTGATCAAACGCGACGGTACCCGCGAATCCTTCGATGAGGAGAAGCTGCGGGCGGGGATGCTGCGGGCACTGGAAAAGCGTCCGGTCAGTCAGGAGCTGATCGAGGAGGCGATTCACCGCATCAAGCTGCGTCTGCGCGCCAGTGGCGAGCGTGAGCTCGAAGCGCTGGAAGTAGGGCAGGCGGTGATGGACGAACTGCAGCGGCTGGACGAGATCGCCTATATCCGTTTTGCCTCGGTGTATCGCCGGTTCCGTGATCTGAACGAGTTCCGTGAAGAGATCGAACGTCTGGCCAAGGACCCGAGCGGAGCGCGCAAGGCATGAGTACGCCTTTTTCTGCCTTCGACGGCCGCATGATGGCGCGGGCTCTGGAGCTGGCGGCGCGCGGCCTCTACAGCACTGACCCGAATCCGCGGGTGGGCTGTGTGCTGACCCGGGATGAGCGGATTGTCGGCGAAGGCTGGCACGAACGTGCCGGTGAGCCCCATGCCGAGGTACATGCTCTGCGCGCCGCGGGTGCCGATGCACAGGGGGCAACGGCCTATGTGTCGCTGGAACCCTGTAATCATCAGGGCCGAACCGGACCCTGCGCGCAGGCGTTGATCGATGCCGGCGTGGCGCGGGTGGTGGTGGCGATGCGCGACCCCAATCCGCTGGTGGCCGGTGGCGGTATCCAGCGTCTGCGTGATGCCGGTGTCGAGGTGCTGTGCGGACTGATGGAGCCGGAGGCGCGTGCGCTGAATCCGGGTTTTATCAGCCGTATGGAGCGCGGGCGTCCCTATGTGCGCCTGAAGCTGGCAATGAGCGTGGATGGCCGCACGGCCATGGCCACGGGCGAAAGTCAGTGGATCACCGGCCCGGCGGCGCGTTCGGATGTGCAGAAGCTGCGTGCGCGCAGTTCGGCGATTCTGACCGGCAGTGAAACCGTCCTGCATGATGACTGCAGTCTGACGCTTCGCGCCGCTGAGCTGGGTCTGCCCGACGCCGAGGCGCTCTGTCGCCGTCAGCCGCTGCGGGTGGTGCTCGACTCGCAGCTGCGTATTGCACCGAGCGCCAAGATCTTCCATCAGCGCGGTGAAACTCTGGTGGTGAGTGCCAAGGCCCAGGGGGTGAAGCGCTGGGCACTGCAGTCGGCCGGCGCCGAGGTGCTCGAGCTTGAGGGTGCAGAGGGGCGCATTGATCTGCGGGCGCTGATGGATGAACTGGCCCGTCGCGCATGCAACGAGGTACTGGTCGAATGCGGGCCGACGCTCGCGGCTGCGCTGCTCGATGCCGAGCTGGTCGATGAGCTGGTGCTCTACATGGCCCCGATCCTGATGGGGTCAGAGGCCCGTGGTCTGTTCAACCTGCCGCTCGGACAGATGGCCGAGAAGCGCCACCTGCGGATCGAGTCGGTCCGTGCCATCGGTGAGGACTGGCGTCTGATCATCCGGCCCGATTACAGCCGACGCGGTCAGTAGCAGAGAGAGAGGTTATGTTTACCGGTATCGTTGAAGCGGTTGGCAGCATCCGCGCCATTCAGCCCAAGGGCGGTGATGTCAGCCTGTATATCGCCAGCGGCGCGCTGGATCTGGCCGACGTCAAGCTCGGTGACAGTATTGCCACCAACGGCGTCTGCCTGACCGCGGTGCGCCTGCCCGGTGATGGGTTCTGGGCCGATGTGTCCGGTGAGACCATTGCCCGCACCACGCTGCACAAGCTGCAGGTGGGCAGTTCGGTGAACCTGGAAAAGGCGTTGATGCCCCAGAGTCGTCTCGGCGGTCATATCGTCAGTGGTCATGTGGACGGGGTTGGCGAGGTGGTTTCGATCAAGCCGCAGGGGCGCTCGCTGCAGTATCGGGTCAAGGCGCCGGACGAGCTGGCGCGCTACATTGCCGAAAAGGGTTCGATCACGGTTGATGGTGTCAGTCTCACCGTCAACGGCGTCGATGGTGCGGTGTTTGATCTTAATATTGTGCCCCATACCGCCAGCGAGACCCTGATCAGTCAGTATCAGATCGGTACCCGGGTCAATCTCGAGGTGGATCTGATCGCACGTTATCTGGAGCGTTTGCTGCTGGGTGAGCGTGCCGCCGAAGGGCAGGCAGCGGCGGGCGGTTTGACCCGTGCGTTGCTGGCACAAAACGGATTCTGGAAATAGGCCGCGGCCTGTTGATCCTTTTTTTCAGTGATCGGGCATCTGGCCCGCTAGCGGAGCAGTTATGGCGCTCAACACAATTGAAGAGCTGATCGAGGATTTCAAACTCGGCAAGCCGGTGATCCTCATGGACGATGAGGATCGCGAAAACGAAGGTGATCTGATCGTGGCCTCGGAACTGGTGACGCCCGAGATCATCAACTTTATGGCGCGCGAGGGCCGGGGTCTGATCTGCCTGACCCTGACCGGCGGGCGCTGTGATTATCTCGGTCTGCAGCAGATGGTCAGCCACAACGGCGCCGGGTTCGGCACCCCCTTTACTGTTGCCATTGAGGCGGCAGAAGGGGTGACTACCGGTATCTCCGCGGCAGACCGCGCGCACACCATCAAGGTGGCGGTCGATCCGCGCAGCAAGCCCGAAGATCTGGTGCAGCCGGGGCATATCTTCCCGCTGCGCGCTCAGCCCGGTGGTGTTCTGAGCCGCGCCGGTCATACCGAAGCGGGCTGTGATCTGGCGCGCCTGGCGGGCCTGACGCCCTCTTCGGCGATCGTTGAAATCATGAACGAAGACGGTACCATGGCGCGCCGTCCGGAACTTGAAGCCTTTGCCGAAAAGCATGGTCTCAAGATCGGCACCATCGCCGACCTGATTCACTACCGCATTATGCACGAGCACACCGTCGAGCGGATCGGTCACGAGCAGATCGAAACCCGCTACGGTACCTTCGATATGGCGCTGTACAAGGATGCGGTGCACGGCAACACCCATATGGCCCTGTCCCAGGGCGTCATTGATGCCGAGCAGCCGCTGCTGGTGCGGGTACATGTGTCCGATCCGGTGCGCGACCTCCTGGGTGCGCGTCGCTCCGACAGCACCAGCTGGTCGATCCATGATGCGCTGCAGGAAGTCGCCCATGAGGGCCAGGGTGTGGTGGTACTGCTCAACACCGAGGACAGTCTGACTCTGGAAGACAGTCTCGCGCAGTTTTTCGACAGTCGCCGTCCGCGTCTGTCATCGGCTCAGGATGGTTCCGGCGCCTATCTGACCATCGGCACCGGCTCGCAGATTCTGCGCGATCTCGGTGTTGGCAAGATGCGTCTTTTGAGCACTCCCTTTAAATTCAGTGCAATTTCCGGTTTCGGCCTGGAAATTGTGGAAATGATCCCTTTCAAGGCGTGAAGCCACTCACCGGAGATATACAGATGTCCCAGATCAAGACCATTGAAGGTCAACTGACTCCGAACAACGGCCGCTATGCGATCGTTATCGCCCGTTGGAACGCCTTTGTCGGCGACAGCCTGCTGAGCGGCGCCATCGACGCCCTCAAGCGCCATGGTGTTACCGATGCCCAGATCACCGTGATCCGCTGCCCGGGTGCCTGTGAAATTCCGCTGGTGGTGAAAAAAGCGGCCAAGAGTGGTCAGTTCGATGCCGTCATCGCTCTGGGTGCGGTCATTCGTGGCGGTACTCCGCACTTTGATTTTGTGGCTGGCGAATGCGTCAAGGGCCTGGGTGTGATCGCGCTGGAAAGCGAGATTCCGGTTGCCTTCGGTGTGCTGACCGTAGACAGCATCGAGCAGGCGGTCGAGCGTTCCGGTACCAAGGCCGGCAACAAGGGTGAAGAAGCGGCCATGTCCGCCTTTGAAATGGTCAGCCTGCTGCAGAATCTGGAGGATCAATGAGCGAACAAGCCCAGGGGCGTCCGCGTCCCGCCGCCCGTCGCCGCGCGCGCCAGATGTGTCTGCAGGGACTTTACCAGTGGCAGATGTCCGGTAACGCCATCAGTGCCATCGAGGCCTCCCTGCGCGCCGATAACGACATGAGCAAGGTCGACAGCGCCTACTTTCACGAGCTGCTGCACGGCATTCCGGCTCAGGTAGCCCGGCTCGATGAAACCATCGAACCGCTGCTCGATCGCAAGCTGAACGAGCTCGATCCGGTGGAGAAGGCGGCACTGCGCATCGGCGTCTTCGAGCTGCTGCAGCGTGTGGATGTGCCCTACCGTGTGGTCATCAACGAAGCGATCGAACTGGCCAAGCGCTACGGCGCGGCAGAAAGCCATCGCTATGTGAACGGTATTCTCGACAAGCTGGCGCCGACCCTGCGGGCGGCCGAAGTGGCGGCCTACCGTAACAAGAAGCGCTAAGCGTTGGCCGGCGAGTTCGAACTGATTCAGCGTCACTTTGCGACCTGCGGGCCGCAGGGTGGCGCTGAGCTGCTTCTGGGCATCGGCGATGACTGCGCCCTCTTCGAGGTGCCGGCCGGTTTTGCTCTGGCCCAGTCGCTCGACACGCTGGTGGCGGATGTGCATTTCCCGGCCGCGGCTGATCCCGAACTGATCGGCTGGCGGGCGCTGGCGACCAATCTGTCCGATCTCGCGGCGATGGGGGCACGGCCGCACAGCTTTACGCTGGGGATCAGCCTGCCGGCACCGGATGAAGTCTGGATCGCCGGTTTCTGCCGTGGCCTTGGTGCACTCGCCGAACAGGCGGGTATTCGTCTGATCGGCGGTGATACCACCCGTGGCCCGCTCTGTATCTCGATCCAGGTTCAGGGGCTGGTGTCCGGCGCGCGCGCGCTGCGTCGTGATCAGGGCTGCGCCGGCGATATCATCTGTGTCAGCGGCTGTATCGGTGATGCCGGTGCGGCCCTGGCCGCCGTGCTCGAGGGGCGCGAGCCCGCTACCGCGCGCAATGCAGGCGAGCGTTACCTGCTGGAGCGCTATTATCGGCCACAGCCGCGCAACGCTCTGGGCGAGCAGCTCAGCGCTGCAGGCTGCCGCTGTGGTATCGATGTTTCCGATGGCCTGCTGGCCGATCTCGGTCATGTACTGAAGGCTTCGGGCCTTGGCGCTGAACTCGATCTGGGTGCAGTGCCGCGCAGTGCAGCGGCGCTTGCAAGCGGTCAGTCCCTGGCAGAAGCGCTGGCGGCCGGTGATGATTACGAGCTCTGTGTGGCGCTTTCTCCTGAACTCTGGGCGCAGCTGCAGACGCAGGAGCTGGCTACGCCGCTGACGGCGATCGGGCGGCTGTTGCCACAGCCCGGTCTTTTTGATTGTGCCGGACGTGCGCTGGTTCCGGCGCATTCTGGCTATCAACATTTCTGATCCGATGACTCTAGATAAACAGCTCATTCTGCGTAACCCGGTACATCTGCTCGCCTTCGGGCTCGGTTCGGGTCTGGCGCCCAAGGCGCCCGGCACCTTCGGTACCCTGGCGGCGATCCCTTTTTATCTGTTGCTGCAGTACCTTCCTCTGTGGCAGTACGGCCTGTTTGTGCTGGTGGCCTTTGCCATCGGTATTGAACTCTGCGGGCGTACCAGCAAGGCGCTGGGCGTGCATGATCATCCCGGCATCGTCTGGGACGAGTTTGTCGGTTACTGGCTCACCATGCTGGCGGCGCCGCCAGGCTGGATCTGGGTGCTGATCGGATTCGTGCTGTTTCGTCTGTTCGACATTCTCAAGCCCTGGCCAATTCGCTGGATTGATCGCAGAATCGAAGGCGGGTTCGGCATTATGCTGGACGATATTCTGGCGGGTTGCTTTGCGCTGCTGGCGCTGCAACTGATCGCCTTGCAGGGATGGTTCTAGCGCGGGAGAGCGCTTATGTGGCTGGGTAAAAAGGTGGGTGCGCTGTTATTGCTCGGTTGTGCATGGCACAGCTGGGCCGATCATGTGCAGGTGGTGGGGCTGTTTCCCGGCGCGGCTGTGGTACTGATCGAAGGGCAGCAGCGTCTGCTGAAAAAGGATGCGGCAGCGATCGACGGGGTGCGGCTGATCGGTACCGATGCGCGGGGAGCGACCCTCGAGCTGCATGGGCAGGAGCGTTATCTCGAACTCGGGCGTGCTTACAGCGATGGCTATGCCCCGGCGCCGCGCAAGCGCATCAGCCTCGCCAAGAGCTTCAATAATCACTACTTTGCCAGTGGCGCGATCAACGGCATCAGCACGCGCATGATGGTCGATACCGGTGCGACCAGCGTGGCGATGAATTCGCGCGATGCGCGTCGCCTCGGGATCGACTATATCGGGCGCGGCGAGCTGATGCGCATTCACACCGCCAGCGGGACCGAGACCGCCTATCGGGTGATGTTGCGTTCGGTCAGCGTGCAGGGGCTTGAGGTACGCAATGTCGCTGCATCGGTACTCGAGGGCGATTATCCGGCTGAAATTCTGCTCGGCATGAGTTACCTCGGTGAGCTCAACATGAGCTTTGAAGATAACCTTCTGGTGCTCGAAGAGAAGTATTAGCGTACCTCGCCAGTGGCCCGGTGGGCTGCTACAATGCGGCACGCAGTTGAATTCAGGAGTTGTCCGTGTCGATCGTGTTTGTCGATAGCGCCCGTCTGCCGACCCCCTTTGGCATTTTTACCATGCACGGGTTTGAAGATACCGCAACAGGAAAAGAGCACCTGGCACTGACCATGGGTGAGGTCAGTGATGGGCAGCCGGTACTCGGTCGCCTGCATTCAGAGTGCCTGACCGGTGATGGCCTGTTCAGCAGTCGATGCGACTGTGGGCCTCAGCTCGAGGCGGCGCTGCGCGCGATCTCCGAAGCGGGTCGTGGTGTGCTGCTGTATCTGCGTCAGGAAGGTCGTGGCATCGGTCTGCTCAACAAGATCCGTGCCTACCATCTGCAGGATGAAGGCGCCGATACGGTCGAGGCCAACGAGCGTCTGGGTTTTGCCGCCGATCTGCGTCAGTACGATATCTGCAAGCCGATGCTCGAGCACCTGGGCATCACGTCACTGCGGCTGATGACCAACAACCCGCGCAAGGTGAAGGCGCTCGAGGCGCTGGGTATCGAGGTGGCCGAACGGGTGCCGCTGCACACCGGCCGTAATCCGCATAACGAGCATTACCTGACCACCAAGGAAGCGAAACTCGGACATATGCTCTGAGAGGGCGGTGGTCTCGAACATGAAAAAGCCCGGGCGATGCCCGGGCTTTTTTGTGGCCGACACAAGGTTCAGTGCGTACGATCGATCAGGCTGCGGCGAGCCAGTTTGGCCTCGATGGCACGGCGGATGCCGGCGCTGTCGAGACCGCATTCGGCACGCTGTTCCGCAGGTTTTGCCTGCTCGATCAGGCGATCCGGGATACCGAGGTTCAGCACCCGTACCTGATGGTCGTTGGCCAGCAGCCATTCGTTGACGGCAGAGCCCGCGCCGCCCTGAATCGCGCCTTCCTCAAGCGTCACGATCAGATCATGGCTTTGTGCGATTTCCCCCAGCAGGGCGGTATCCAGCGGTTTGACAAAGCGCATGTTGACCAGCGTGGCGTTCAGGGCTTCGGCGACCGGGCGTGCTTCGTGCAGTACCGGTCCGAAGGCGAGCAGGGCGATACTCTGGCCTTCACGGCAGCATTCGGCACGGCCGATCGGCAGCGGCTCAAGATCGCTGTCGGTGACGGTGCCGATACCGCTGCCGCGCGGATAGCGCACGGCCGCCGGTCCACCATGGCGGTAACCGGTGCTGAGCAGCCGCCGTGTTTCGGCTTCGTCGGCCGGGGTCATCAGCAGCATGTTGGGAATGCAGCGCAGGAAGGCGATGTCGTAGCAGCCGGCGTGGGTCGGGCCGTCTTCGCCGACCAGACCGGCGCGGTCGATGGCGAACAGGACGTCGAGATTCTGCACCGCCACGTCGTGGATGAGCTGGTCGTAACCGCGCTGCAGAAAGCTTGAGTAGATCGCCACAACGGGTTTGAGCCCCTCGCAGGCGATACCGGCAGCCAGGGTGACGGCGTGCTGTTCGGCAATGGCGACGTCGAAATAGCGTTCGGGGTACTGTTCGGCGAAGGCGATGAGGTCCGAGCCCTCTTTCATCGCCGGTGTAATCCCCATCAGCCTGGGATCGGCGGCGGCCATATCGCACAGCCAGCGGCCGAAAATATTGGAGAACTTCGGTTTTTTCGCACCCTTCGGCTGACCGACCGGTTCGAGCTTGGTGATGGCGTGGTAGCCGACCGGGTCGGCTTCGGCCGGTGCAAAGCCCTTGCCCTTGCGGGTGACCACATGCAGAAACTGCGGCCCCTCGAGATTGCGCATGTTGGCGAGGGTGGTGGTCAGGGTGTCGAGGTCATGGCCGTCGACCGGGCCGATGTAATGGAAGCCGAGCTCCTCGAACAGGGTGCCGGGCGCGACCATTCCCTTCATGTGTTCTTCGGTACGTTTGGCCAGTTCCCACGCCTTGGGCAGGTTGGACAGCACCTTTTTCGAGCCTTCGCGCATGCTCTGGTAGGTGCGGCTGCTGAGCAGGCGGGCCAGGTAGTTGGACAGCCCGCCGACGTTGTTGGAGATCGACATGTCGTTGTCGTTCAGCACCACCAGCATGTTGGCGCGTTGGTCGCCGGCATGGTTGAGTGCTTCGAATGCCATGCCGGCGGTCATGGCGCCGTCGCCGATCACCGCGACACAGCGGCGCTCCTCGCCGCGCGCCTGGGCGGCCAGAGCCATGCCCAGTGCAGCGCTGATCGAGGTGCTGGAGTGACCCACACCGAAGGTATCGAACAGACTTTCGGCGCGCTTGGG
Source organism: uncultured Pseudomonadales bacterium (assembly GCA_964461355.1). Classification (GTDB taxonomy): domain Bacteria; phylum Pseudomonadota; class Gammaproteobacteria; order Pseudomonadales; family CAYWUD01; genus CAYWUD01. Next base: position 9,571 of record CAYWUD010000005.1, read on the forward strand.
AAAGGCGCTCAGACCGCCTTTCTGGCGCAGGCTGGCCATTTGTTCGCGGCGCCCGGTCAGAATCTTGTGCGGGTAGGCCTGGTGCCCCACATCCCAGATCAGACGATCGAAGGGGGTTTCAAGGCAGTAGTGCAGGGCGATGGTCAGCTCCACCACGCCGAGACCGGCGCCGAAATGCCCGCCAGTCTGGCCGACACTGTAGAGCAGATAGGCCCGTAACTCCTCGGCCAGCTGCGGCAATGTGCTGCGCGGCAGCTCCCGTAACTGCTCCGGGCTGTCGATCTGATCGAGCAGCGGCGTGGCGGGGCGGGTGCGAGGAATCTCGTGAAACATGCAGGATCCTGAGTGGTCGGGACAGGTGCCGATCCGGGGTTCTAAAGTAAATGCGACCGCGCATTCTAACTGAAGCTTAGGCGCCTGCCCATGGCTCGGCGCCTGAGGATGCAGCGCTCAGTGATCCCTGGAAACGATGTAGCGGGCCAGCTGGCGCAGCGGCTCGGCGCGTTCACCGCGCTCGGCGAGACTGGCCAGCGCTTCCTGATAGAGGCGGTCGAGATGCGCCCTGGCTCCATCCAGACCCAGCAGGGAGACATAGGTCGGCTTGGCATGGGCGGCATCCGCGCCCTGCTGTTTGCCGAGCGTTGCGGTATCGGAGATCACGTCGAGAATGTCGTCCTGAACCTGGAAGGCCAGGCCGATGGCGTCGCTGTAACGGTCGAGCTGTTCGAACAGCTGACGATCCTGGCAGCCGCCAGCCAGCAGGCCCAGACGCACCGCCGCCTGAATCATGGCGCCGGTCTTGTGGCGATGCATCTGTTCGAGTGCGGCCAGATCGAGCGTCTGTCCGACCCCGGCGAGATCGAGCGCTTGTCCGGCGACCATGCCCTGTTCGCCGGCGGCACGGGCCAGCTCGGTGATCATCTGCAGGCGCAGATAGGCCGGAGTCTTGCACTGGGGCAGCCGGGTCGGATCGGTCAGCAGGGCGAAGGCCAGACTCTGCAGGGCGTCGCCGGCGAGAATGGCGGTCGCTTCGTCAAAGGCCCTGTGGCAGGTCGGCTGGCCGCGGCGCAGGTCGTCATCGTCCATGGCCGGCAGGTCATCGTGGATCAGCGAATAGGCGTGGATAAGTTCGATGGCCGCGGCCGCCGGATCGGCAAAGCTCAGACGGCCCATGACCTGTTCACAGCTGGCGTAGACCAGCATCGGGCGCAGCCGCTTGCCGCCGTTGAGGACGGAGTAGCGCATCGCCTCGATCAGGCGCGGTGCGACGGTGTCCGGCAGGGCCAGGCTCTGGGTGAGGATCGGCTCGACCCGCTCGCGGCAGGCCTTCATGTAGTCGTTCAGGTTCATTGCGCGTTATCTTCGGAGGGCGTCTGGCTCTGTGTGCTTTCTGCCTGTAGCATGGCGACCTTTTGTTGAGCTTCGGTCAGCGCCTGCTGGCAGTCGTGGCTCAGCTTGACCCCCTGTTCGAATGCGGCAAGCGACTGTTCCAGGCTCAGTTCCCCGGACTCCATGCGCGCGACCAGCTGCTCCAGCTCGGCCAGCGCCGTTTCAAACTGTGGGACCTGCTTCTTTCTGGGCATGCTGTACCTTGTCGTGTGGATTGCGCTGGAATCGGCATCGGGCAACATACCGGAAGGCTCCGCCGGGGGTCAATGAGCGGCGGGCGCGACGTTTTGCTGCATTGTCTGTGGAAACGGTGCGGCTATTATAAACGGACCTGTAGGGTTCTTGGGTGGCGGCGGTCCGCTTGACTGCCGGATACGAACTAAAGGAGTGACGCGTGGATCTGGCTTCTCTCTTGGGCATACTTGGGGCGATCGGCATCGTGGCGATGGCGATGGTGCTGGGTGGCTCGATCCTGATCTTTATCAACATCCCTTCGGTGCTGATCGTGTTCGTCGGCTCGCTGTTTGTGGTGTTGATCAAGTACAACCTGGGCCAGTTTTTTTCGGCCTTCAAGATCGCCGGCAAGGCGTTCAAATTCAAGATGGTCGACCTCAATGCGCTGATCGAAGAACTGGTCGAAATGGCCGACATCGCGCGCAAGGGTGGGCTGCTGGCACTGGAAGAGCGCCAGATCGACAACGAGTTTCTGAAAAAGGGCGTGCAGCTCCTGGTCGACGGCCATGATCCGGATGTGATTCGTGCCCTCCTGGCCAAGGACCGCAGCCTGACGGTGGCCCGGCACCAGCTGGGTGCGCGGATCTTTGCCGATATGGGCGATGTGGGTCCGGCGATGGGGATGATCGGTACCCTGATCGGTCTGGTGCAGATGCTCTCGGCGATGGATGACCCCAAGTCGATTGGCCCGGCGATGGCAGTAGCGCTCTTGACCACGCTGTACGGTGCCGTCCTGGCCACCATGATCGCGATTCCGATCAGCAACAAGCTGAGTCTGCGCCGTGACGAGGAGGCGCTGACCAAGAGCATGATCATCGATGCGGTGCTGGCGATTCAGGAAGGGCAGAACCCACGGGTGATCGAGTCGATTCTGCGTAATTACCTGCCGGGGGCGCAGCAGGAATCCGGGGACGAGTAATGGTGTGTGGGGAGTGATTCGGCATGAGTGATGATGCTGAAGATGAAAGCGGTGACGAAGGCGGAGGTATTCCCGCCTGGGTAATGACCTTTGCCGATCTGATGTCGCTGCTGATGTGCTTTTTTGTGCTGCTGCTGTCGTTTTCCGAGATGGACGTGAAAAAGTACAAGCAGATCGCCGGCTCCATGAAGGAAGCGTTCGGTGTCCAGCAGCTGCTGGAGGCCGAGTCGATCCCCAAGGGCACCAGCGTGATCATGCAGGAGTACAGCCCCGGCAAGCCGGAGCCGACGCCTATTCAGATGGTGCAGCAGCAGACAGCCGAAGAGCAGCGCGAGCTCGATACCCGCTGCATTCCGGAGCCGGAAGAGACGCAGGCGAAGACCGAGGACTCGGTTGATACCAAGCTCGACATGCGCGAGCAGCAGGCCAAGGACAAGGCGCTGAAGGTGATGGCGGCGCTCAAGGACGAGGTCGACAAGGGTAATGTTCAGGTTGAGACCGATGGCGACAATATCGTCATCCGGGTCGAGGAGAAGGGTTCGTTCCGCTCCGGTTCAGCCGATCTGCAGCCGAACTTTATCCCGATCATGGAGATTATCCGTGACGTGCTGGCCGGTACGGATGGCGACATCACGGTCGAGGGGCATACCGATAATCTGCCGATCGAGACGGCCGAGTTTGAATCGAACTGGGCGCTGGCTTCGGGGCGTGCCGTGGCCGTCGCCCATGCGCTGCTTGATGACAACCAGATCGATCCGCAGCGTCTGACGGTTTCGGGGCTGGCCGATACGCGTCCGCTGGGGCCGAACGATACGCCCGAGCAGCGCGCCCGCAACCGGCGTGTGGAGATTATTGTGCAGCCGGGCAGCAAGCGTGCTGCGCAGGTAGCGCCGAAAAATCTGTTCGAGGCTCGCCCCCATGGCCTGGGTGAGGAGCTGGCGCCGCAGCCCGAGCGTCGCCTGCCCAGCCCGGTGTTCGAGCCGCTGCGTCCGGAAGAGATTTTCTAGGGAGCAACTTGTGCTGTAGTGGCTGGCGGCGCCACTATGGCACTATATAATCGATTTTTTCTGTATAGATAGAGGTAAGGCAGTTTGCACAATCGGCGCTATCAGGTGTATGTCTGTTGCTCCCCGGAAGATCTGGAGGGGGAGCTGCGCTCGTTGATTTTTGCCTTGCTTGAGCTCGACTGTATCCCCGCCTGTCGCCTGCTGCTGGGTGCGTCTGCTTCATGGTCCGATGTGCGTGCCGAGATCAATCGCAGTGACTATGTGCTGGTGCTCAGTGCCGCCCTTTATGGCGCGCTCCTGGAAAACGGTATCAGCTCGGCCCATCGCGATTACACCTACGCCTGTTCGCGGGGCAAGCCGGTGCTGTCGCTGATCAGTGACACGGATCTGCCCCGCCAACCCGAGCAGCAGGAACGCACCGCCGAGGGTCGTGCGCGTCTGTTGGCGTTTCGCCGCCAGCTGCGTCGGCATCGCAGCCTGTCCTGGGGCTCGGAGGCCACGTTGTTGCAGCGCCTGCGTCAGACCCTGCCCGATTTTATCCGCGAAAACAGTGCACCGGGCTGGCGGCGCAGCACGCAGGCGCAGACGCTGGCCGCCTTGACGCGTACGCCACCGAAGCTGCCGGAGGTCGAGGCCAGGCCGCAGCCGGTGCGTCACGAAGAGCTCGACAGCACACGGCTCGAAGCCCTAAAACAACGACTGGCGCAACGTCAGGAGTTGGCATTTCGCTGTAACCTGTTCATAGAAGGCAATTGTCATCTGGTTAAGCAGAAGGTGAGTCTGCCGCTGCAGGAGCTGTTTCTTGGCTGTGCCTCGGCACTGCAGGCTGGCCCCTGCTCGGAAGATCGCGTACAGCTGGCTCTGGCCAGTCTGCTGGAACACCGTTATCGGCGTCTGATTCTCGAGCGCCACCCCCAGGCCCATGCCGTTGATGAGTTCTCCTTGCTCGAAGAGGGGCGACGTTTGCTGCGTATGCAGTTGCGGCGCTTGGGGCTGCTGCGCAAGGTCAGCCCGGCGGCGCATCGTAAGACCGTCATCTGGTCGCTGACGCCGCAGGCCTATGCGCTCCTGGCCGAGTTGAAGGAAAACCGTCCTGCGGACGGCTGAGCGATGGAGGTTCTGGTCCGGTGCTGATTACAGGTTTTGTGCTCGGTTGCCTGCTGACCTGGGCGTGGATGTCCGGTGCGGTAGAGGCTGCCCTGCGTCTTCTGACCGGACGCTGGTTGACGCCGGAGGAGCGTGTCAACCGGATGCCGGCAGAGCAGTGGCTGCTCAATACCGAAGCGCGCCCGCCGAGTAGCTGGCGCCTGCTGGGGTACTGGGCCGAGGCCCAGAGTTACCCACAGGCCTGCCTGGATCTGGCGGGATTGCTGGCCGATCGGGCCTGCCTGTGTGCTGGCGAACGGATTCTGGATGTTGAGTTTTCCAGTGCCGATCAGCTGCAGTTCTGGGCCGATTATTATCAGCCGGCTCAGCTTCTGGGCCTGAGCAGTCAGGCCGATCGGCGCCAGGAGGTGCAGCAGCAGCTGGGACACTACCCCCAGCTCAAGATCAGCAGTGGTCGGCCCGAGCAGCTTGATCTGATCGCTGCGGCGGCTTCGCTGGACAAGATTATTGCGCTCGATTGCGCCTACCGTTTTCACAACAAGGCGCAGTTCTTTGCACGGGCACGCACGGCCCTCAAGCATGATGGTGCGCTGGTGCTCAGTGACATGCTGCTGGCCCGCACGCCCGATGAACGCTGGGATCGGCGGGCCCTGAAATTGCTGCCGCGGCTGATCGGTCTGCAGCCGGAAGGTCTGTGGCAGCAGGCGGACTATCAGAGGGCGCTCGAGCAGGCCGGATTTGTGCAGATCGAGTTTCTCGACTGTACCGAAGAGGTTTTTTCCGGGTTTTGTTACTGGCTGGCCCAGCACCGCCGGCAGCTGCGTTCGGTCACCGCACCACAGGCCTGGCTGCGGGTCATGCGGCTGGAGGCCTTTATCAAGTCGATGATGGCGCGGGGGCTGCTGCGCTATCAGGTAATTCTGGCCCGTCCGGCGGGGCCGCAGTAGTTGCGTGTCGCTTACTGTGCTGGCAGTGAGATTGATCCCACGCAAGCAGATCCCTAGGTCTATTATTCAACAAGGCAGGGGGAGCGCATCAATGCAAAGGTTGGTATATGAGCGATAACGGGACCTTTCTGTTTGCTGAGTCGGGTCAGAAGCAGAGCAGCACACCGACAAAGCAGGCACCACTGAGCCGGTGGAAAGTGCTGGTTGTCGACGACGAGGTCGAAGTGCACGCCGTGACCAAGATGGTGCTGGCCGACTTCGAGTTCGCCGGCCGCGGCCTGGACATCCTCAGTGCTTACACGGGCAAGGAAGCATGCGAGATGATGCGCGAGCATCCGGACATCGCCATGATCCTGCTTGATGTGGTGATGGAGACCGACTGCGCCGGGCTGGATGTCGTGCGGTATATCCGTGACGACCTTAAAAACCAGTTCGTACGTATTGTGCTGCGTACCGGTCAGCCGGGTCAGGCGCCCGAGAGCGATGTGATCGTCAATTACGATATCAACGATTACAAGGCCAAAACCGAACTGACGGCGCAGAAACTGTTCACCCTGATGCACGCCAACCTGCGTTCCTACCGCGATATTCTGGCGATCGAACGCAACAAGCGCGGCCTTGAAGAGGTCGTCCATGCCCTTGACGGTATTTTTCACTACCGTTCGATGGCGCGTTTTGTCGAGGGCCTGATGACGCAGCTGACCTCGTTGCTGCATCTTGATGAAACAGCGTTGATTGCCGATCGCGCCTATATCGCCACCTCCCATGATCCGGGTTCGAACAGCATCACGGTGATTGCTGCGACCGGGCGCTATCAGGGCCAGGTGGGGCAGGAGCTCAACCAGATCGAGCAGCACGCCCGCGAACAGATCATGCTGGCGTTTCAGCAGAAGACCAATATCTACGACTACGACGAATGCGTGGCCTACTGCGCCAACCGCTTCGGTGATGAACGGGTGCTCTATTTTACCGGTGTTGGCGATCTCTCCCTGGTCGAGCGGCGCATCATCGATATCTTCCTGCGTAACGCCTCGACCTGTTTCGACAACATCAGTCTGTACGAGAAGCACGATCGCACCCAACGCGAGATCATTGCGCTGCTCGGTGGCACGGTCGAGAGCCGTTCCAAGGAAACCGGTGCTCATATTCAGCGTGTGGCCGGCTATTCGCGCATGCTGGCGATCAAGCTTGGTCTGTCGGTCGAAGAAGCGGACATCATCAAGATGGCATCCCCGCTGCATGATATCGGCAAGATTGCCATTCCCGACGCCGTGCTCAACAAGCCCGGCAAGCTGAGCGCCGAAGAGTGGGCGCTGATGCAGACCCATGCCGAGGAGGGGCACAAGCTCCTCAGTCAGCAGGACAGCGATGTCTTCAATGCGGCGGCGGTGATTGCCAAGGAACATCACGAGAAGTGGGATGGCAGTGGGTATCCGGCCGGCCTGAAGGGCGAGGCGATCCATATCTATGGCCGCATCACGGCCCTGGCGGATGTCGTCGATGCCCTGAGTTCGGATCGTTGCTACAAGAAGGCCTGGCCGATGGAGCAGGTACTTGAACTCGTCAGGGCCGAGCGGGGCAAGCATTTCGACCCGCAGGTGGTCGATGCCTTTCTTGAAAACCTGGATGAATTTCTCGAGATTCGCGCCTGCTTCAGCGACTGAACGCGTTGCTTGGCTAGCCCCGATATAACAAGGCCCAACGGACGTTGGGCCTTGTTATATCGGCAGGAAAAAGGTTGATACCCCTTGTACCAAGAGGTTGATGGTACGCTGGGTCTTCTGCGCGACGATGACCGCCATCATGTCCTGATGGGCGATCAGCTGACCGAACAGGCGCTCGAAACTGAGGTTGATGGCATCACCCGTACCGGTGGTAATCAGAAACGGTTCGCCGTTGTCCCGAGTGCGGCTACGCAGGCGCCAGGCCAGCACCTCGATATTACGGGCACTGTTGTAGAGTTTCTGCTGATCGAGCTGATCGAACAGAAAGAACTCGTACTGGTTGTTGTAGGCATCGTGGAGCATGCCGGTCAGGCCGTACATCAGCGCAAATACGCGATCGCCCTGAAACTGTTCGTCAAAGCAGAGCAGCATCGCATCGATACCGCGCGTGCCCCTGAGGGCGGACCGGTTGCTGGCATCCAGAGGGGCGAACAGCTGGCGCTGGCGATCACCAATGCTCAGGCCGGCCGCCTTGCTCAGTTCTCTTGGGTTGCGCCGGTAGAGCTTTTCCATCAGCTCACGCAGCAGCTCCTTGACGGCAACCACATGGGCGTCGGTGACCATATCGATATCGCGTTTGGCAATCTGCTCCACGTCATAGCCGTTGCTGACGCAGCCGGACAGCAGAGGCAGCAGCAGGCTGAACAGCAGGGGTTTGTACTGGGGCCGCATCGGTTCCATCCCTTGTCGCCGAGTGCCTGAGTATAAGAACGGATCGAGCGATGTGCTATTGCGGCAGTCTGAGCTGGAACAGTGCCCCACCCAGTGGCGAGTCATCGACTTTGAGTTGGCCTTCGTAGCTTTCGATGATGTCCATGGCGACCGCCAGACCGATACCCTGACCGGCCGAGCGGCTGTCGGCGCGAATACCCCGCTGCAGAATGGTGGACCGACGTTCGACCGGCACGCCGGGGCCATCGTCCTCGATCGAGAGCACCAGCTCGCTCATATGGCTGGCCTGTTTCGGTGCGGCCTGCACAAAACCGCTGATCTGCACCTTGCCAAGGCAGAGCTTGTAGGCGTTTTCCATCAGGTTGCCGAGCACCTCAAGCAGATCCTCTTCGGCGCCGCAGAAGCGACAGGCCGGGTCCAGCCGCAGTTGCAGCTGGACCTGCTTGTCGCTGTAGACCTTGTTCAGGGTGCGCGCGAGCTTTTCCACCACCGGGGTCACGGCCACGGAAGCATTCGACAGCGCCTTGTGGCCGATCACGGCCCGCTGCAGCTGATAGCCGATGATCTGATTCATGCGCTGCACCTGCTCATCGGTCGTGCTGTAGAGCTCGCCGAGCTCAGCTGAGGATGGCGACGGCTCCAGTGTCAGGCGGTTGTTGGCGCCATGGATCACCGCCAGCGGCGTTTTCAGACTGTGGGCGAGGTCAGCCATGGTGGTGCGGTAGCGTTCGCGTTGCAGCTGTTCGCTGGCCAGGAGCTTGTTGAGGCCGCGTACCAGGCGGAACAGCTCGCTGGGATAGGCGCCGTCGAAATGGCTGCGCTGACCGGTTTCGACCGCTTCGAGCTGCTGGCTCAGCCGCTTCAGCGGTCGCAGCGACCACCACAGGGCGGTCCACAGAATCAGCAGCAGGCCGACCAGTGTCAGGCCGGACCAGAACAGCAGGTTGCGGCGAAACTTGCGAATGTTGTGTTCGTAGTCGGCGGCCGGTGCCAGGGTGACAAAGCTGTAGCCGGGGCCGCCCGGGCGCAGCTGCAGATCGATGTCGTAGATGGCGTAGTACTCGCCGGTTTCCGGCGCGCTGACCAGATCAAACAGGGTTTCATCGGGGGTGTAGTCGGGCTGATACAGCGGCGGATGATCCAGGGTCGAGGGCGATTGCCACAGCAGGCGCCCCTCCTGATCGAAGATATAGCCGCTGACCTTCGATTCGACCTGGTTGAAGCGCTCGTCGGGCAGCTCCTTGGGCATCACCAGCTTGCCGCGGTGCTCGCGGGCGGCGGTCAGCAGCACATTGGTGGTGGCGCTGAGGCGCTCGCGCACGCTCTGGGCAAGGGTTTCATCAAAGGCTTCCTGTACGGCAAGGGCGAGCAGAAACAGGAACAGAATCAGTACGCCACCGGTGGCACTGAGTACCCGGTATTTGAGCGATGGCGTAATCTGCATGGAGCCCTCCGATGGCCGGAATCGTCAGCGGCAAAGCTGGTTGAACATGTAGCCCTGACCACGCACGGTGGCGATCGGGTTGGTGCCGGTGGATTTTTCCAGCTTCTTGCGCAGACGTGCGACCAGCACCTCGAGCACATTGCTGTCACGGCCCGATTCTTCGTCGTACAGCTGTTCGATCAGGCGGTCCTTGGCAATGACCTGCTGATGATGGCGCATCAGATACTCGAGAATCTTGTATTCAAAGGCGGTCAGTACAATCGCGCTGTCATCCACAAAGGCCTGTTTGCGAGCCAGATCCAGACGCAGCCGGCCGGCGCTGATCTCGGGTTTGGCGAAGCCGGCGCTGCGGCGGATCAGGGCGTTGAGGCGTGCTTCAAGTTCCTCGAACTGGAACGGCTTGACCACGTAGTCATCGCCACCGGCATCGAGCCCCTGAACCTTGTCCTGCCAGCTGCCGCGTGCGGTCAGGATCAGAATCGGGAAGCTGTGTCCCTTGCTGCGCAGCTCGCGAATCAGATCCAGGCCGCTCATGCCCGGCAGACCGAGGTCGATGATGGCGACATCAACGGCAAAGTCGGCGGCAAAGTACAGCGCTTCTTCGGCGTGCTCGGACCCCAGTGCCTGATGCCCAAGGGCCTTGAGCTGATAACAGAGGTGATGGCGCAGCAGGGCGTCATCTTCAACCACCAGAATCTTCATTGCGGCTCCTTGTGAAAGCGGTGGGGCGAGTATAACAGTAACGGTGGCCGGCGCGGCGTGCGGCCACCGTTCGGACAGGTGAACCCTGGGCGGTCAGAACTGGTAGTTCAGACCCAGATACAGGGTGCTCGAGCTGGTCAGTTTGGCGCTGCCGGAGCCGGAACCGTCATGCGGGCTGACCTCCACACTGGCGTTGTGCTTGAGGTACTTGTACCCCCCTTCGATGCTGAAGTTATCGGCGACTTTCTGAATGACACCGGCCTGTACCCCGGCGGCATAGCCGAAGTCGCTGTCACGGCTGGTGCCTTTGGATTCGTTGGTCAGTTTGGTGGCTCCGAGGGTGGCGCCGGCAAACAGACTGGTGCCGTTCTGATTGATCGGATAGAGGCGATCATAGGATGCGGTCAGGTTTTCCTGACGCACTTTCCAGGTGCTGTGGTAGTCGTTGGAGGCGTTGTCATAGGTGATATAGGCGCGTGAATCGGCATCGATCACGCCGACACGAAAACCGTAGGTAGCGTCCTTGTGCAGCGCCTTGTCAAAGTCGCCGCCCTGGGCATGCAGGCCACGGCTGTTGTCGAAGTTGCTGTCAACCTTGCCGGCGGTGAGGCCGATGAAGGTATCTGCCGTGGCGGCGGTGCTGGCCAGAGTCAGAGCGGTTGCGGATGCGATCAGGTTCAGCTTTTTCATGGTGGTCTCCTGCGGGAGTGGCAATTCGGTGTGCGTGATTGATGGCGCTAGCCTAACGAGCGGCCTCTGAACCCCCTGTTAACCGTTCCTGAATGGCATCTGAACCAGTGTGATGGCGCAAAAAAAGGAGCCCCGAGGGCTCCTTTTTTCTGGGCAGTGCGTGCTCAGCGCTTGCACAGCATGACACCGGCCTCGATATGCGGGGTATAGGGAAACTGATCGAACAGTGCGCTGCGTTCGATGCGGTGGGTCTGGCTCAGACGCTCGAGGTTCTGTGCCAGGGTCTTGGGATTGCAGGAGATATAGATGATGCGGTCAAAACGCTGCACCAGTTTTTCGGTTTCAGGATCGAGGCCGGCGCGCGGCGGATCGACAAAGATGGTGTTCAGCCGGTAGCGGTCCAGATCGACATGGGCCAGACGGCGGAACGGCCGTTCGCGGTTCAGAGCCTGGGTAAATTCTTCGGCCGACAGGCGGGCAATCTGCACATTGTCGATGCCGTTGGCGGCAAAGTTGTGCTCGGCAGCGGCCACCGACGTTTTTGAAATCTCGGTAGCCAGTACCTTGTCGAAATGGGTGGCAAGCACGGCGGTGAAGTTGCCGTTACCGCAGTACAGCTCGATCAGATCGCCGCTGCAGTAATCCCGGGCACAGCCCAGCGCCCAGGTGAGCATCTGGGTACAGACATGGGCGTTGGGCTGGGTGAAGCTGTTTTCAACCTGGCGATAGCTGAATGTACGGCCATCGATCTCCAGCGTTTCGGTGATAAAGGGCTGGTCGAGGACAATTTTCTGCTTGCGGGCCCGGCCGACCAGCTGAATGCCGAACTGCGCTTTCAGCGTGCGCGCAGCCGCCTCCCAGTGCTCGTCGAGACGCTTGTGGTAGAGCAGAGAGACCAGCGTCTCGCCGTGGGTGGCGGTCAGAAACTCGATCTGAAAGAGCTTGTGGCGCAGCACCTGCACCGGCTGGATCGCCTCGAGCAGCGGCATCATCAGCGCGTTGATCGCCGCTGAGCCCATCGGGTATCCGGTCAGCGGAATCGGCTGGCGGGTCGCCTGATCGAACATCACATACTCAAGCGCATCACCGTCGTGCCAGACATGGAATTCGGCGCGCATGCGAAACTGTTCCGGGCAGGACGGGAACACCTGCAGCGGCGGGGCGGCAAAGGGGGCCAGCAGGGCGTCTAGTTGATCGCGTTTGTCGTCAAGCTGGGCCTGATAGCGTTCCGGGTAAACGGCTCCGATACTCATGAACTCTGCACTCTGGGACGGGTAAAGGGCGCCATCATACCGACCGTATCGGATCGACTGAAGTAGGGGGTTATCCATAGAGGGATCAGGTTGCGGTTATAGAAATTCTTTACCCCGATCATAGAGAAGCATTAGCCCGGTTCGGGTTCGG
>CAYWUD010000005.1:21819-26656 GCA_964461355.1 uncultured Pseudomonadales bacterium
ATGATCTTTGGCAGATAATGATTGCCATTTCATAACTGATTTTTATAAGAGGATGGTTCATGAGTCAGTACGATTTCGATCTGTTCGTGATTGGTGCCGGTTCCGGTGGTGTCCGCGCCGGCCGCATGGCGGCCGCCAAGGGCGTGAAGGTTGCGGTAGTGGAAGAGCGCTGGCTCGGCGGAACCTGTGTCAATGTCGGCTGTGTGCCGAAGAAGCTGTTCGTGTTCGGTGCGCACTATGCCGAAGACTTCGAGGATGCCAAGGGTTTTGGCTGGCAGGTGGGTGAGCCGACATTCGACTGGCCGACTCTGCGCGACAACAAGAACCGTGAAATCGAACGGCTGAACGGGATCTATCGCAATCTGCTGGTCAACTCCGGTGTGACCCTGCTTGAGGGCAAGGCCCGTCTGATCGATGCGCATACCGTGGCGGTCGGTGAAACCCGTTACCGTGCCGAGCGTATTCTGATCGCCAGCGGCGGCTGGCCGTTTATTCCCGAGTTCCCCGGTTCCGAGCATGCCATCAGCTCCAACGAGGTGTTCTATCTCGAAACCTTCCCCAAGCGTGCGCTGGTCGTCGGTGGCGGTTACATCGCGGTTGAATTCGCCGGTATCTTCAACGGTCTTGGCGCTGAAACCGTACTCAGTTACCGACGCGATCTGTTCCTGCGCGGTTTCGATCAGGATCTGCGTGAGACCCTCTGCGACGAGATGAAGAAAAAGGGCGTGGACCTGCGCTTTAACAGCGAGGTGGCCGCGATCGAAAAGCAGGCCGACGGCCAGCTTCTGGTGACCTTCAAGGAAGGTGGTCAGGCACTGTTTGATACCGTGCTGTACGCCACCGGCCGGGTACCGCGTACCGATGGCCTCGGGCTCGAAGAGGTCGGGGTTGCGCTCAACGAGCGCAGCGGCGCGATCGAGGTCGACAACAACTTCCAGACCAGCGTGCCCTCGATCTATGCGGTCGGTGATGTGATCAATCGCGTGCAGCTGACGCCGGTGGCGCTGGCCGAAGGTATGGCGCTGGTCCGCCACCTGTTCGAAGGCCAGGCGGTAGCGATGGATTACAGCAATATTCCGACGGCGGTATTCAGTCAGCCGAGTATCGGTACCGTCGGGCTCAGCGAGGCTCAGGCGCGCGAGCAATATGGCGATATTCTGGTGTTCAAGAGCCGCTTCCGCCATATGAAGCACACCCTCTCGGGCTCGGAAGAGAAGACCTTCATGAAGCTGATCGTCGACAAGGCCAGTGATCGCGTGCTGGGCTGTCATATGGTCGGTGCCGAGGCGGGCGAGATCGTGCAGGGACTGGGGATTGCGCTGAAGGCCGGGGCCACCAAGGCCCACTTCGACCAGACCATCGGTATTCACCCGTCGGCGGCCGAAGAGTTTGTCACCATGCGCGAGCCGGTCCGCGACTGATCGACCTGCGCTGCCTCGAAAAAGTCCCGCCTTTTTGGCGGGACTTTTCTATGGGGCCGGTACGCATTAAGCTCAAACAAAAGAGTGAGCTTGATCACGTTTGCTTTTGCCGTACAGGAGGTGCGGTATCGGTCCAGTGCGCTGCGATCAGGGACAGGCAGTATCCGGTAGGGAAGGTTGCTATGACACAGCGCATCGCCCTGGCATCGCTGATTCAACGTGCGCTGATGGGCACGCTGCTGTGGCCGATCATGCTCATCTTTGTGCTGATGCTGATGCTTTATCTGATCTTCCACAGTTTTCTCAATTTCAGTTTTCAAAGCACCCTGTACGACGAGATCGCTCGCTATCATCTGCGCCAGACCCAGGAGCAGGCGCAGCTGATGTCCGCCCGACTTGAGCATGTTGCGCAGATGGCGCGGCACCTGCAGCGCGAACAGCAGCAGTTTTTCCAGCAGCCCAATGCCTATCCGCTGCCGCATGGCGAGCCCGTGTTTGCGGTGCATGAAAACGGCGCCTTCTACAAGAGCGTCGATAACGGCGGCTCCAGCCTGTATTACGCGGCCACGACCGCTATCGGCCCTGCCGAGCGGCTCAAGGCACGCCAGACCGAGGTGCTCGACACCGGGCTACGGGCCGTGGTCGATGAAAATCCATTGGTGATGCAGGCCTATCTCAACACCTGGGACAACATGAACCGGCTCTATCCCTTCATGCCCAACGCCCCCGAGCAGTATGGGCCGGCGATCGAGATGGAGAGCTACAACTTCTATGCTCTGGCGATGGCCGAGCATAACCCCGAGCGCAAGCCGGTCTGGACCCGGGCCTACCTTGATCCGGCCGGACAGGGGTGGATGATTTCCTGTGTGGTGCCGATCTACCGGGACGCTGTGCTTGAGGGGGGCACGGGGCTCGATATCACCCTGCAGATGTTCGTGCAGCACCTGCTCAAGGGGCATCGGGACAGCCAGGTAGGCAGCTTTCTGCTCGATCAGGAAGGGACGGTGCTGGCCATGAATCCGTCCGTCGAACGCCTGCTGGGGCTGCCCGAGATCGGCGCGCACGATTACCGCCAGGCGGTGCTGTCGACGGTGCACAAGCCCGATCACTATAACCTGATGGCCCTGCAGACCGAGGAGGTACGCAGCCTGTTCGAGCGCATCGTGCAGGAAAATCTGCCGAGCGCCGATGTGGTGCTGGCCGGGCAGCGCTACTTTATTGCCCAGACGCGGATACCGGAAACCGGCTGGCGTCTGTTTTCCATTGATGACGGTGGCAAGCTGTTTCACTCCCTGACCGGCCTCAAGCAGCTGGGTGGCGCCATGCTGCTGATTGCACTGCTCAGCGTGATGCTGCTGGTGCTGATTTCCGGCCTGCTGATCCGTCGTCGCCTGCGCCGGCTGGCGGCGCGGCTGTCGAACCCGATCGTGCATCTGGCACGGGCTACCGAACAGCTCGGAACCGGGCACAATCCGGTGGCACTGGTGCCGTCACGGATTCTCGAGATCGATCAGCTCAACCGCAACTTCCAGACCATGGCCGAAGAGCTCGATAGCCGTACGGCGCGCCTGATTCAGGAGGAGGCGAGTCGTCTGCGCACCGAGCAGGAGGCCGAGCGGCTGCGCCGGTCGGTGGTGCTCGATCCACTGACCGGGCTGTACAACCGGCGCAAGGTCGATGAGGTGCTCGAATTCGAATGGCAGCGCAGTCGCCGTTATGGCGGCGGCTGTGCGTTGATCATGCTGGATCTGGATCACTTCAAGGCGATCAATGATCGCTGCGGCCATCTGGTCGGCGATGAGGTGCTGCGGGCGCTGGCCACGCTGCTGCGGCAGCGGGTGCGGCGTGCCGATCTGGTGTCGCGCTGGGGCGGCGAGGAGTTTCTGCTGATCTGTCCCGATACCGACCTGGCTGCGGCGGTATCCCTGGCCGAGCAGCTGCGCGCGGCGATTGCGGCGTATCCGTTCAGCAGCGGCGAGCGGCAGACGGCCTCGTTCGGGGTCGCCGAGCTCGATGGCCACAGCGGCTCGCTGGCCGCTGTGCTCGATGCGGTTGATCAGGCGCTCTACCGCGCCAAGAGTGGCGGGCGCAACCGGGTCGAAGTCTGTGCGCCGAAGACCGGTCCAGAGGTCTAGTGACTGTCCTTGATCAGGCTGCGCATCAGGGCCTGCAGCTCACGTTCAAAGCGTGCCTGATCCATATCGCCGAGTCCCATGGCCAGCGGATGCAGATCCTGGGCGCAGGCCTCCTGTTTTTCGTTCACGGTGCACGGCGGGCAATCGGCGCTCGGGCGCAGGGCGTTGATCACCGCCAGGGCATCGCTTTCCTCGATCTCGGCCAGTTCCAGCAGGCGGTTCACCTGGTACTGGCGACGCAGCGAGATCTGATCGAGCGGCAGCGCCTCATCCGGTTCGGCCTTGGGGCCTTCGGCATGCAATGCGGCCCAGTCGCTATGGCCGAGCAGGACCGCCAGCCAGCGCTGGGCCTCCTGCTGGGGCAGGCCGGCAAACATCTGCTGCAATTTTTCGGTGCACTGGGGATAGCGCAGCGTATTTTTAAAACGTAATTGCATAAGAAGCTCCGGCGTGTTTCTGGGGGCGCCATTATTAACACAGGCCGGGTTTTGTCCCAACTCTGATTTGTCTCTTTTTCATGGTATTCTGCGCCACTATTTTTGAAGTCCGACTTCTGGAGTGATGTGATGTCAGATAAGAAACTGGATTCTGCCGAAAGCCAGGCCTGCTACTGCTTCGGCTGGCAGATCGGTATGAAGCTCAAGGGCAGCGACTTTGACGGCTTTGATATGGAAGCCGTGAAGCAGGGTATGGATCAGGCCTTTGCCGGTGAGCAGGCGCTGGTATCCGAAGAGCAGCTGCAACAGGCGTTTTC
Source organism: uncultured Pseudomonadales bacterium (assembly GCA_964461355.1). GTDB lineage: Bacteria > Pseudomonadota > Gammaproteobacteria > Pseudomonadales > CAYWUD01 > CAYWUD01. The sequence continues at coordinate 26,130 of CAYWUD010000005.1, forward strand.
CGTGGTAGGCCCGCTGATCGAAAAGCGCCGTGAAGCACTGGCTGAAGCCAAGGCGGCTCCGGGTGTTCTGTTCCTGAACGAAAATGCCGAGCGTGCAGAAGTAACCGTGCTCGAATCCGGTCTGCAGTACGAAGTGCTGGTTGAAGGCGATGGCGCCAAGCCGAGCGGCCCGACCGATACCGTGAAGGTGCACTACGAAGGTCGTCTGATCGACGGCACCGTGTTCGACAGCTCCATCGAGCGTGGCCAGCCGGCCGAATTCCCGCTCAACCGTGTTGTAGCCGGCTGGACCGAAGGTCTGCAGCTGATGAGCGTGGGCTCCAAGTACAAGCTGTACCTGCCGCACCAGCTGGCTTATGGCCCGCAGGGTTCTCAGGGTGCGATCCCGCCCTACGCCGCGCTGGTGTTCGAAGTGGAACTGCTGGAAGTCAAGCCGGCTGAAGCCGCCTAAGACCGTCCAGACATAAAAAAACCGGAGCCCTGGCTCCGGTTTTTTTATGTCTATGCGCCTGATCTCTGGGCCGGGG